>CAZIJT010000024.1:0-25610 GCA_964539595.1 uncultured Thiohalophilus sp.
CTATTCTTTTTTAAGCAAAACACGGTGACAATCCCTGTTCACGCAACCAACCTCCATGTCATTAATAACCTTGCACCTAAGCCATCTTTGTTAGCAAGCCGTATTTGTAAAGTATGCTGATTATTTTGCGCTTACAATTAATGCAAGGCCGACTTGTCTTGCATGCCATCACCCTGGGATTGATTGTGATTGCGGTTTTTGCCTGGGGCTAAGTGTCGGCCTTTCGCATACGGGCAGGAAACTAGCGTGATAGTATTAATAACCATTAGTTATTTTATGCTTAAAAATATGCGGCAGTTAATCCTGCTAATAGCCAAAATACAGGTGTCGTTTAAGGATGTTCTAATTTATTCTGCCGTTTGTGGCGGGGCAGTCTATTTCTAGAAATTAAGTGCCAGCACTCCCTGACGTTTTATCTGAACCTTGCCAGCCGCATCGACACGACCCAACATAGAAAGCAGGGAGCGAATATCCTTACGGCTTGAGTCTCGATTCATTAGTGTCAAATTAACGTTGTAGCGCCCCTTGGCGCTGAGCTTAATCGTGCCTTCAATGCCGAGTGCGCTTTTCTTATTGCTTATATTTATAAGACTACCTTCGGCCTCAGCCTTACTAATGATATGCACATCACCGATCTCTATTGTTTGTAGCATGCTAATACTGGCTTTTCGCCAGACTGCCTCACCATCAATTTGCAACTGCTGATTTGCCAGATAAACAAGCTTGTTGATGCTAAGGGTGATTTCTCCATCCAGAGTTGCGGGCAAGCTGTAGGGATTAAGTGATTCGGCGGGGATGGTGCTGTTGAGATCGCTTGCCTGCAGGCTACCATCGGTGCTGATCGCAACATAGCCTTGCATGTTACCGAGTGCGCCATTAATTTTTGCATTTAGACCGAGTTGGCCGATAAATAAAGGCAGAAGATCTAACTCCCAGTCAAACTGCCCTAGTGGCAGTCTGTTGAGGTGCAGACTGTCCGCCTGCCCTGACCAGATAGTTCCCTGAATATGTCCTAGTTGTAGTCGGGCTTTGTCAGCCTGTGGCACATACTGCCAGATCTGTTGTGCCGGAATGCTGGCCAGCACAAACAGGAGATAGAGGATGACGCCGTAGAGTCCCAGATAAAGATTGCTTCTGGAGGGCATGGGCACCTTTATTTTCATGGTGTCTGTAACAAAATACGACCGCTAACGATGCCGGGTGAGTTGCCACGCTCTAATGAGATGTCGTTAATTTGAATGCCATAGCGGTTGTTGAGTAACTCTAGCCAGCTGATCAGTTGATCGAAGGAAACGTTTTCCATCCATACGCGCACTTCGCGTTGGCCTTCCGGCTGAACTTTTTGCAGACCCGATTTTATATTTTTCTGTTTGGCACTGCGCTCGATAAGTCCTAATAGTGAGGTGCTGTCTTTCACTGAGTTGCGATTTCCGGCGCCGCTGGCGCGAAGTTGACGAACTTCATCGGCCTGTTTACGAATTTCTGCTAACGCACGGGTCTGTGCCTTGAGGCGTAACTCACCTTCTTCGATCCCGGTTTTCAGTGGTTTCCATAGAGAAAAATAAAACAGGGTAATCAGAATAACAACACTCATAAAAATGAGTAATTGTTTCTCTCGAGGCGCTAATTGTTGCCAGCGTTCTTTTAAATTATTTTTCATAAATTAGTATCCGTCCCTGAACTTTATTATCAGACGAATTGGCTGATTTTAGTTCTACATTCCAGGGCGTGCGGCTAGATAAGGTTTGTTTGAATCGCTCCAAGGTCTGTAAGTCGGGCAGGTCGATTAATAATTCCATTTGTCCCTTTTGGTAACGTAGATGCTGAACCAGTAGATTTTTTTCACGTTTTGCCAACGGCCCGATAGTTGAGAGCATTTTTGCAAAACTGGGCCCTGTTTTACTGCTGCCGCGCAGGCGAGACAGGTGATGACGCATTTGCGCCTGAGGATTCACAATACGTTTTATTTCCGGAAAAGCCTGGCGGAAGGTAGTGATAATTTCCTGTTCCAGTTGTGTATTTTTTGTCTGTAGTGAGGCGTTCTGAATAATATTTGTTGCCAGTCCGGTTAGCAATAATAAACCTAATAGTGCGGCACTGGCATACCAGGGACGCAGGTGTTGTTTGATCCGGCTACGAGGCGCATAACGGCTTTGCAATAGATTAAAATCAGTGGACTCAGTTTGCAGCGTTAGCAGGGATAGCGCATCTTCAAGCTGTGGTGTGTCCATCCACTGTAGTTTACTGTGACCGGAAACAGCTACTTCGAGGGCAGACTCATCAACGCTTTCACTATGGAAAAGTTTGATTATTTCAGGTGCGTTGCCTTCCTGTGCGGCTGCTTTTTGAATAAAGGTGATCAGGTTTTCACGAGAACAGATAAAGCCCTGTTCCTGATCGGTGCGTACCAGTACCTGATCGGTATTATCTTCAGAAAAAATACTCCAGCTGTTTTCTTCAAAGGGTGGCAACAGAGTGTCAGGCAGTAGTCGCAGTACGCGGATGCCGGCATTCTCAAGTGAATCTGTCCACAGTTGCATTTTTTCATGTGTGACGACGGCAGTATTGTAAAGACCCGGTTGCACTTTTGTCGCGAGCACGCAGTGCAGGTTTTCGACATCATCAATCAGTTCGTCTTCCAACGCATAGGGTAGGGCATTGATTAACTGCTTGCGGCGATTATCCGGTAAATTGACCTGGCTTAGCAGGACATCCTGACCGGGTACATAGATAATCGCGGCATCACCGGCCAGATCTTCGGCGGCGTTATTGAGACTGCCCAGCTTAAGATCAGAGACGATGCGGCCATCGTTGATACGAATCCAGCAGGCCTGTAGATTTTCCTGGCCGGGTAGATTCAATAGTCGGAGATGTACCTGAGCAGCCATTAAATTACGCCCTCTGAACGCATGAGTATTTTTATTTGACCTTTATCAGTACGGTTAAACAGGCAGGTACGATATTGTACCAGTGTGCCGATACCGGTTTCGGCATGCAATAGAAAATAATTGCTGCTTACCGTCAGCCCCTCAGCCGAAATGTTTTTTCCGGCAAATACCTTTTCAGCCAGAAAGTCTTCGACTTTTTCATAGGCTTTGTCTTCCCGTGTTTTTACCAGCGCCTGAACTTCATCGACGGATAGATCGTCGGCCAGACTCATCAGCACGGCGACCGGGGCAGTATTAATATTGATGGCCGTGCTTTCGGGCAAAGTGCTAATAAAAGGCTCCAGCTTGGTAAGTTGTTCCTGACTCATATCCTTAAGTAGCATCAGCTCACTGCTACTTTGCAGTAAGCGGTTGGCGATTCGATAGGGTGGTTGTAAGCCTAGATAATACCCGTCTTCGGCACCTTCGGGAAAGCGGGCTTCCTGATTTGTGTCGATCCAGTCAAGCAACAGATTTATCAGGTTAGTGTTGATTTCCAGTTGTGCCAGTAGACGTTTCAGCCGCGCCTGTTCGCGCGTGCTTACCGCTTTGTCAGCTTGTTGTAAATTATTAAGGTTGATGCGGCCTTGCAGATCTTCAAGATAGCCCGTGACATAGCCGCCTTCTACTGGCAGCGGTGGTAGACGGGTGGCCCAGGCTTCCGTCTTGTCATCGGTTTTATTGTCTTTGAGATCTTTGGCCAGAATTTGCTGTGACCAGAGTTCAACACCGGTCAGGTATTCTGCCGCCTGACCAATAAATATTGTATTTTCAGTGCGCCGAATATCAATGTGCTGGCGACTGGACATGGCCACTGCGGCGGTTGTTGCCAGGGTGACAACCAGCAATACGGTAATCAGCGCCACACCCTGATTTGATTTTACGTTGTGGGCAAACAACATCATGCCGTACTCTCCGGCAGTCGCAGCAGGCGAGTAATCGTACCCCAGTCACTTAGTTTCAGGCTGACTTCTATTGCACGGGGTAACAGTGTTGGCGTGGCGGCATTATTTTGTCCGCTGGATGGGGTATTGGTTGTGCTATTTACCGGTGGCCATTGTGTATGCCATTCGCCTTTATTATCCTGATAACGAAAAGCAATGGATTCAACATTTGCGCACAGGCGAGCTTTATAGGGACGACTATCCTGTGCCCGATCCAGTACCTGCCAGCTATCACGATAAAGCACGTTATCTTTTAAATGATAGGCGGCGCGTTGCAGATGACTACGTTTGGCTCCCAGTGGGTTGCTGTAACCACTGCGGGTGAATTCGATAATGGGTGTATCAAGACCAACGTTGAGGCTGGACGCTGAGAGCGCTGGTTTGTAATCACCGTATTCATCACGAATGCCGCGATCCACTATCTGGGTTAAATCACGACTGATAAATAATATGCTCTTCTGCACTTCACTTAGCCGATCCATATTTTCTTCAAGAACACGCCGGGTAGTGAGTACGCTATCCAGCCCGGCATAAGCCATGATCGAGAGCAGGGCAAAGATAGACATGGCCACCAGCACTTCAAGCAGCGTGAAACCTTTATTGCCCGTTGTAAAATGTTTGTTCATAAAGGCTGTCCAACAAAAGCAACCAGTGAGGCACGCGGTTGTTTGAAATCACCCTGATCGAGAATCACATCGATGTCCAGACGGCGCAGACGTTTATCATCCGTGTTGCTCACTTTGACTCGCCAGCGCCACTCCTGCAGGGCATAGTTAACATCACCTTCACGACTGCCGGTGCGCGGGAAGGTTTTGTCCAGTTGATATTCCACGGCTTTGTTCTGTGCAATCCATTGTGCCAGCGTTTTTTCCTTGAGATAACTGGCATTCATGGCATAGCTGCCACTGGCTTTAATTAAGGCACTCAAGGTAATGGCAAGAATAGCCAGCGCGACCAGCACTTCAAGCAGGGTAAAACCTGTTGAATGTTGTTTGCGTGACTTATTCACTGCTCGTCCTCTGTTGTACTGCCATAGGCCTGTAAATCTTCAATTTCAAGCGTGCCCATTAGATCACCGCTCATGCGGTAACTTATCTCACTATCAGGCAGGCTGATGTCGAGTTCAAACGGTGTCATTTCACCGCTGGAATACATTAGTATTATGCCGCCAGCCTCTTCTTTCAGTGAGACGCTGATGCCATCCTGATAGAGTTTTATTTCATAACTTTCATCCAGCTGCCTGGGGCGAAAAAAAGCGGGTTCAGCTAATGGTATCCAGATTTTTCCCTTGGCTTCATAACGTTGCAGGGCGTAGCCATGCGGCGAAAATTTAATGGCTAAGGTCTGCTGCCTGATAATAGCTTCTTCATGCGCCAGACGTGCGATTTGTAACAGTCGGCGCATATCTTCTTCAAGTTGATCTGACTGTGTGTTGCCAATCGAGATCACTGCAATAGTCATCACAATACCCAGCAGGATCATTACCACCAGAATTTCGATCAGGGTAAAGCCCTGTTGCAGATACTGGTGCAGGCGCACATTGATGGGCTGTTGCCGCCTGCCGATCATTTTTTTTACTCCAGATTCCAGCTGCCGATGTCATCATCGCTGGGTGTTTGATCTGGCCCCAGCGAATAGATATCGATCAGGCCATGTTCACCGGGGCTAAGATATTGGTAGGGATTCTGCCAGGGATCCATTGGTACTTTTTTCAGATACCCTTCTTCCCGATAGTGCTTGGGTTCGGGAGCCGAGTTGGGTTTGCTGGCCAGTGCCTCAATACCCTGATCGGTCGTTGGATAGGTGTAGTTATCCAGCTTGTAGAGATCCAGTGCGGTACTCAATGCACGGATATCCTGCTTGGCTTTGGCAATCCGCGCTTCATCCGGGCGGCTCATAATGTTGGGCACCACCACCGCGGCGAGAATGCCGAGGATGACGATCACCACCATGATTTCAATCAGGGTGAAACCTGACTGGCGTGATGTTTGTGGGTTAAATGACTTCACCTGTTTTCTCCTGTGAAAAATATTCATTAAAATTTTATTGAACCAGCTGGTTCATTTCAAAAATGGGTAAAAGAATCGCCAGTACGATAATTAGTACGATACCACCCATGGCGACAATGATTAAAGGCTCCAGCAGGCCAAATAGCGTAGCGATAATGGACTGTAATTCACGTTCCTGACTGATGGCTGCATGCTCCAACATTTGTTCCAGCTCGCCACTGGCTTCACCGCCGCTAATTAGCTGGATCAGTAGCGGTGGGAAGTAGCCACTTTGTTCTAATGATTGCGCCAGACTGGTGCCTTCACGTACCCGTACCGTCGCCTGTTCGACTGACAGGCGCATGGGAATATTGGTGAGCACCTGCGAGGAAATATGCAGGGCATCGAGCAGGGGCACGCTACTGGCGCTGAGAATGCTCAGTGTGCGCGCCAGACGCGCGGTATTCATGCCCTGAACCAGGGTGCCGACCACCGGGATTTTTAGCACTAACCGGTGAACCCGCAGGCGAAACTGTTCTTTTCTCATTAACCAGCCAAATAGAAAAATAAGCAGGCCAATGAAAATAATCATATAGATAAAATTACTGCGCAGAAAATCGCTGCTGCTGATCAGGGCGCGCGTCAGCCAGGGCAGGGTCTGGCCGGTATTATCAAAGACCTGTACCACTTCGGGTACTACAAAGGCGAGCAGGGCACTGACCACACCGATGGCCATGACTGTTAAAATAATCGGATAGAGTAGCGCCATTTGTACTTTCTGGCGCATCTGCTGACGGTTTTCGGTGTATTCTGCCAGCCGTTCCAGTACCAGATCCAAATGCCCGGAATGTTCTCCGGCGCGCACCGTGGCCACGTAAAGGCTGTCGAAAATATTGGGAAAACTGGCATAGGCATCGGCCAGGGTGTGACCTTCCAGTACCTGGGCGCGAAGCGCCATTAGCAGGCTTTTCATTCGCGGTTTATCGGCCTGTCGGCCTACCGTGGCCAGCGCATCGGCGAGCGGTGTGCCGGTGCGCACCAGGGTCGCCATTTGCCGGGTCATCAGTGACAGCGCCATTACGCTGATACCGCCACCAACGGTATTTTTTCCTTTTTGCTGCTTATCCCTGCGTGCCGCTTCTTCAACTTTTAGCGGGATGAGATTTTGTTCGCGTAATAGCTGGCGGATCTGGCGCGAGCTATCGCCTTCCATGATGCCTTTTTTCTCAGCCCCTTTGGCATTTAAGGCGGTGTATTCAAATGCGCCCACCGGCTATTTCTCTTGCGTGACGCGTAGCACTTCTTCCATGCTGGTTTCGCCCAGCAGGATTCGGCGTAGGCCATCGGTAAATATGCCGGGACGAGAGAGGCGCACATGGGCTTCCATTTCCTGTTCACCGGCACCGTCATGAATCATGCTGCGCAGAGTATTATCAACCTTGATCAGTTCATAGATACCGGTACGGCCACGATAGCCCAGCTGGTTGCAGTGTTCGCAGCCTTTGGCGCGATAGAGTTCGGGCGGCAGATCTGGATTGAAGCCCAGTGATTCACACTCCGCTTCACTGGCGGTATAGACAATTTTACAATGATCACAGAGGCTACGCACCAGCCGTTGGGCGAGGATGCCTTCGAGGCTGGAAGACAGTAGAAAAGGTTCCACGCCCATGTCACGCAAGCGGGTTATTGCACCGATGGCGGTATTAGTATGCAGGGTGGAAAATACCATGTGGCCGGTGAGACTGGCCTGCACCGCAATTTCCACAGTTTCCAGATCGCGAATTTCGCCGACCATCACCACATCAGGATCCTGTCGTAAAATTGCGCGCAGACCGCGGGCAAAGGTTAGCTCAACTTTCGGGTTAACCTGTGTCTGGCCAATGCCATCGAGATAATATTCGATGGGTTCCTCAACCGTCATAATATTGCGGCTCTTGTTATTGAGACGACTGAGAACCGCATAGAGGGTGGTGGTTTTACCTGAGCCGGTAGGCCCGGTGACCAGAAAAATACCGTGTGGACGGTGAATAATATCTTCCAGCAACTGGTGGGAAATCTCATCCAGCCCCAGATGATCCAGATCCAGACGCTCGGCCTGCTTGTCGAGAATACGCATGACCACGCGTTCGCCCTGACCCGAGGGTAAGGTAGAAACACGGACATCGACCGCACGACCGGCGATGCGTAGCGAGATGCGTCCATCCTGTGGCAGGCGTTTTTCAGCAATGTCGAGTTTGGCCATGACCTTGATTCGAGACACGAGCAGTGGCGCGAGCACCCGCTTGGGTTCCAGCACTTCTCGCAGCACGCCATCGACACGAAAGCGCACCACCAGGCGTGACTCAAAAGGTTCAACGTGAATATCTGATGCGTTTTCTTTAATTGCCTGGGTCAGCAGCGCATTGATCAAACGAATGATCGGTGCTTCATCTTCATTTTCGATTAAGTCTTCCGGCTCGGCCAACGCCTGCGCAACGCTATCTAAATCCAGTTCGTCACCCAGGCCTTCCACCGACTCCATGGTCTGCCCGGATTGATCTTCATAGGACTGTTGCAGACTGGCATCGAATTCACTGTCATCGACCTGACGTAACGCCATCGGCTGGCTGTAGTGACGCTGTAGTTCAATCAGCGCATGATGATCAACGCTGCTACGACAAATAACATTCAGGCCTTTGTCGCTGATGTCGGTGACCAGCAGGCCATGTCGTTTGGCGAAAGAAAAGGGGACTGCAGCTGTGGTTTTCGCACTGCTCTGAAGAGATTCGTCCACCACGGTTTAGCGTGCTCCAGGAGGCTGTGCAACATTCAATTCCAGAACATTGTTTGCAGGCACATAGCGTGGGGGCAGAGGTTTGATGCTACCTTTTTCTGACATCAGCGGTATTTCTTTATCACTTAACAGACTCAGGCCTTTGCGGCTGAGTTTAACCTGATTGCTACGAATATAATTGTATTTTTCATTGGTGTAGTAATCGAGTGTTTCCTTATCTCTTAATATCGTTGGGTGCAGGAATACCATCAGATTGGTTTTCATCTTTTCCTGTTTTTTATATTTGAATAACCAGCCCAGTAGGGGAATGTCACCTAGCCCCGGTACTTTTTGCTCGGTCTCACGCAGGGCGTCTTCGATCAAACCGCCTAGCACGATCATTTGATCATCGTTGACCATGACGCTGGTTTTGATCGAACGTTTGTTGGTGATTAGATCCGAGCTGCCTTCAACACTGGCGGCAAGGCTGGAGACTTCCTGCAGGATCTCCATCTTAATCGAATCACCTTCATTGATCTGTGGCTTGATTTTTAAGGTCAAACCCACATCCTGGCGTTGAATGGTTTGAAAGGGATTGCCGGGATTGCTGCTACCGCCAGTGCCGGTGCTGGAATAAGAACCCGTGACAAAAGGAATATTCTGACCCACGACAATTTCAGCTTCTTCGTTGTCCATAGTCACCAGTGTCGGCGTAGAAAGAATATTGGTTGAGGCATCGCCAGCCAGCGCGCGAATTAATGCCCCTACGTTTAGCACACCGTCAGTGATACTTCCCAGACCCAGGCTTAATCCGTCAAAGCCGCCGGGAGGGCTATCCAGTGAAGCGCCATTGACAGCCAGGAGGCTGGAGCCGACGCTAAAGTTAAGCAGGCCGATAGGTCCACTGCGGCCACCTGAAGAACCATCTGCCGCCCATTGCACACCGAACTCAGAGGCTTTCTGATAAGAGAGTTCGGCGATGATGGATTCGACAATCACCTGGGAACGTTTAATGTCCAGTTTGCTGATCACATTTCGCAGTGAGCGGAATACGCTGGGCGGTGCGTTGATAACCAGTGCATTACTGCCTTCATCCGCCTGGATTGAAATATTGCCCTGACGTTGTGTTGCGGCCGTCTTACCCTTGGTGCGAGAACCACTTAGGGATTTACTCACACCGGTTAGAACGGTTACCAGATCTTTGGCCTTGGCATAGCGAAGGTAGATGACGTGGGAATCACCGCCGATATCCATAGGTATGTCCATGTGCGAAATAATAGCGCGCAGACTAAGCCGCTTACCCCGTTCACCGCCGAGTAAAATACTATTGGTGCGATCATCGGCGACAACAGTGAGTCCCGCTTTGGATTTTGGATCAGCGCGCTTGAGTTGATTGATCACACGTACAACTTCTGAGGCAGTGGCATGCTCTAATGTGATAACTTCGATTTCCTCATTCACAGACAGATCGATACGCCGGATAATCTGTGCAAGGCGAGAAATATTAGCGGCACTGTCAGAGATAATAATAACGTTGGATGCGGGATAGGCGGCGAGGTGGCCGCGTTGAGGCACCAGTGGGCGCAGGATGGGCACTAGCTGTGCGGCGTTAACATTATGGATTTTGATAACCTGGGTAACAATGCCATCACCATCTTCGAAGCGTGAGTTGCTGACATTGGGAATGCTGTCCTGCTTGGCATTCACTTCCGGCACAATTTTGATCACCGATTCACCGGGAATGGCGGCATAGCCATGCACCTTGAGCACTGAAAGAAATACCTTGTAGACTTCTTCCTTGCTCATAGAACGGTGGGTAATAACTGTAACCTTGCCTTTGACGCGTGGATCAACAATAAAGTTTTTGTTGGTGAGCTTGGCTACGGCGTTAATAACGGCATTGATATCGGTATCGGCAAAATTTAGCGTCATCCGCTCTTCTGCCATGCTGTTGTGGCTGAGCGTTAGCAGCAGCAACACAAATGACAACAGTTGTCCGCTGTAGCGGGTTAATCTTTTCAGGCCAGGTTTCATTATTTAAAAAATAGCTCTTCGAGTAATTTGTTTATGCCTACGCTCAACATGGTATTTAGTTCCCGCTGCTTGCAGCGAAGTACCCTCGTAGGTGCGGCTTGAGCTGCACCTGTTCGCTTCAAGGCGAACCTACCACCCATACCCTGTTAGCTTGCTACGGGGTAGTTTATTTCAATACTGTTTAATCGAACCGTATCGTAATATCTTTAGTTTGTCCGTTACGGCGCAGGCTGAGATTAAGCTCGCTCATGTTACTAATGCCGCCCATCATTTCCATAAGTTGCGCGGTATCAGTAACGGCCGTGCCGTTGATAGCGGTAATCAGATCCTGTGGTAGCAGGCCAAGATCTTTCATTAGTGCGCGATCATTATGGCTAAAATGATAACCTTCAATCTGGCCATTTTTCATGACCGGTGAAATGCGAATTTGTTTCCAGAGAGACTGTGGATCTTTTTTGTAGCTTTTCTTGAATTGACTGATGCGATCAGACTGGTGCAGTTCACCGGAACCCGGCAGGCCAGCCGTGCTATTAATCTTGATATCGGCCTGTTTGCGAACCAGGCGCAAGGTTTCAAATTTACCATTACGAGAAAGAATCACTCGATCAGCATAGATCTCGTGCAGTAACACCCCGCTGGGCAGGCTATCACCCTGACGGTAGGTTTTATCCTTGCCTTTTTTCTCAGCAATAATGGCCAGCGATAATTCCGGTTTGTTAGAAGCGAATACGCCATGTAGATCCAGCCGTAGATGCGTGTCCGGTGCCTTGATCGGACCACCAGTTTTTTTGCTGGCTAGCGTTTTACTTTCGCCGAGAAGATGTAGTCGCACTACATTTTCCATCGAGGGTTTTTCAAATTTTTTGCCACTGGGACTGACTGTTGATTGCGTAGCCTGTGATGTGACGGTGTCGGCAGGAAGTAACTGCCAGGTAAGATCAGCCACTATCCAGGCGATCAGGCTGATTAAAAGCAGGTTGACCAGCAGCGCCAGACGCCGACTTATGATCGGTGACTGAAAAGCCGCCAGTAGTTGCTGAATCAGCGGATTTTCAGCGACTGACAGCAATGGGGATGATGCAGCTGGCACGTCTTTTTATCTCCTGCACATCTCCCTGATATCGTCTAAGCAACATCAGCGAAACTAACTATGGGTGATCACTTCAGAGTGAATAAATTAAATAATACAAGTATTTATAAGCATTAACTAGGATTTAATGTAACTGTAAGACCTAATCCCTGATTTTTCCAGAAAAAACTCCATTATTTTTCAATTGTGAACTGCTGTGCCCTGATGGGTATGACCTCCAGAAGCCGCATTTTACTCCATTAAAATGAATAAAAAATGCACACTTATGCCGAGCACTCGACATTTATTGGTTTTCTTGTAGCACAGATATTTACGTGATGCTTATAAATTAAACAAAACGGTTAGTTTTTGTGCATGTATTATATGTCAAATTAATGACAGAAGGATGACTGCCATGACTAAGCGTCTGAATTCAATTGAGATGTAAAAAATGAATAAAACCACTTAAGTTATTGATATGTAAGTCGATAAGCATCTAAACGGAACTAGTTCACAAAAGGTGCGAGATGCGTATCACAATTGGATTTCTTATTTTACTTTTGCCCGGCCTGTTATTTGCGGATCAACTTCACGGTATTATCAACGGCAAAGCGTATCACTTTGACCGTAGCCGCAACTTCAATGAGTCCAACTGGGGTGTAGGCTTTGAATATGATTTTGAACAGTCAGCCAGCTGGATTCCCTTTCTGACCGGCAGTACCTTCAAAGACAGTAATGATCAGACCTCGAATTATCTGGGCGGGGGAGCCAAACATCGCTTTATGTTGGGTTCTGGGGATACGGGTTTGCACCTTGATGCCGGGTTAGTGGCCTTTCTTATGACCCGCAAGGATTATAATAATGAAGATCCCTTCTTCGGTGCTTTGCCCTTTGTTTCTGTGGGCAATGAATATGTGGCCGTTAATATGACCTATATTCCGAAAATCAGCCCCAAACACGCCAGTTTGCTGTATTTCCAGTTGATGATTAAAGTTGTTGAGTTTTAACCACAGGGTGTGTAGGGCGGACTTCAGTCCGCCATGAGCAGGTACGGCTTCAGCCGTACAAGTACGATTAAAATCGTACCTACTTTACCCCGCTAACTGCCGCAACACATAATGCAAAATGCCGCCGTGGCGGTAGTACTCGACTTCCTGTGGCGTATCAATGCGTACCAGCGCCGTAAATGTTGTTGCTGAGCCAGTATCATCAGTTGCGGTGACCGTGACTTCTTTCGCCGTACCATCCCCCAGACCCTTAATATCAATAGTTTCTCGACCAGTTAGTCCCAGTGAGCTTGCGCTGTCACCGTCTTTAAACTGTAAGGGCAGAATCCCCATGCCGACCAGATTGGAACGGTGGATGCGCTCATAGCTTTCAACGATCACCGCGCGGATACCGAGCAGACGGGGGCCTTTGGCCGCCCAGTCACGGGAAGAACCGGAGCCGTATTCTTTACCAGCGATAACCACCAGTGGCGTGTTTTCATCCCGGTATTTCATCGCCGCGTCATAAATACTCATCGGCTCGCCATCGGGCTGGTGCTGGGTGACGCCACCCTCGGTGCCGGGGGCAAGCAGATTTCGCAGGCGGATGTTGGCAAAGGTGCCGCGCATCATCACTTCATGGTTGCCACGGCGTGATCCCAACGAGTTGAAATCCTCGGGTTTGACGCCGTGTTCCTGTAGGTATTTGCCTGCCGGACTGTCGGCCTTAATGGCGCCAGCCGGGGAGATGTGATCGGTGGTGACCGAATCACCCAGCAGTGCCAGCACCCGCGCACCCTGAATATCGGATACCTTACCAGCAGTTTTGCTCATGCCTTCGAAATAGGGGGGATTTTTGATATAGGTTGAATCATCCTGCCAGTCGAATAACTGGCCTTCTGGTGAGGCTAGATTGATCCAGCGATCCTCGCCTTTATAAACATCACCATAGGCATCGAGGAAGGATTCACGTTTAACGCTGCTGGCGACTACGTCGTGCATTTCTTTTAAGCTAGGCCAGATATCCTTGAGGAAAACATCCTTGCCGTTTTTGTCCTGTCCTACTGGCTCCTTGTAAAGATCAATATTCATTGTGCCTGCCAGGGCATAGGCGACAACTAACGGCGGTGATGCCAGATAGTTCATGCGCACCTCGGCATGCACTCGACCTTCGAAGTTGCGGTTGCCGGAAAGTACCGAACAGGCCGACAGATCACCCTCGGCAATAGCTTTGGATACCGGTGCCAGTAGTGGGCCAGAGTTGCCGATACAGGTGGCGCAGCCATAGCCGACCACGTTGAAGCCCAGGGTTTCCAGATCGCTTAATAGTCCTGCATTTTGTAGATATTCGGTAACCACGCGGGAACCGGGAGCCAGTGACGTCTTGACCCAGGGCTTAACCTGCATGCCCAGTGCCACGGCTTTTTGTGCTACCAGCGCCGCACCCAGCATGACCGAAGGATTTGAGGTATTGGTGCAGGAGGTAATTGAGGCAATCACCACGGCGCCATCATCCAGCTCAACAGGCTTGCCATTGATTTCGGCTGTTGCCGGTTTGCTCGTAATTGTGCGCTCATCTTTGAGTGCCGTGAGCGCCTGATTGAACATAGTTTTGGACTGTTTCAGTGGCACTCGATCCTGTGGCCGCTTGGGCCCCGCCATGCTTGGCTCGATACTGCCCATGTCCAGTTCGACCACGCTGCTGTAATTAGCCTGTGGCTGATCGGCTTCGAGGAACAAACCCTGCGTCCGAGCGTAGGCTTCAACCAGCACAATCTGCTCTTCATCGCGTCCGGATAAACGCAGATAGTTCAGGGTTTCTTCGTCAATTGGGAAAATGCCGCAGGTCGCACCGTATTCCGGTGCCATATTGGCCAGCGTGGCGCGATCCGCCAGGGATAAATGCGCCATGCCCTCACCGAAAAACTCGACAAATTTGCCGACCACACCGTGCGCGCGCAGCATCTCTACCACGGTCAACACCAGATCGGTGGCGGTCGAACCTTCGGGCATTTCGCCGCTGAGTTTGAAACCTACTACTTGTGGGATCAGCATGGACACGGGCTGTCCCAGCATCGCCGCTTCAGCCTCAATCCCGCCCACGCCCCAGCCGAGTACGCCGAGGCCGTTGACCATGGTGGTGTGCGAGTCGGTGCCGACCAGGGTGTCGGGATAGGCCTGCAACACGCCGTTATTTTCCTGTGCAAATACGGTGCGGGCAAGGAATTCCAGATTCACCTGATGGACGATGCCGGTATCCGGGGGCACGACTTTAAAATTGGAGAAGCCTTTCTGACCCCATTTGAGGAAGCTGTAACGCTCCTGATTGCGCTCGTATTCACGATCCGCGTTGATCTGCATAGCATCGGCTGAGCCGAAGGCATCGATTTGTACTGAATGGTCGATCACTAGTTCGGCAGGAGATAGCGGGTTAATTTTCTCCGGATCGCCACCCAATGCCTTCATCGCATCACGCATGGCTGCCAGATCCACCACCGCCGGTACGCCGGTGAAATCCTGCATCAGCACCCGTGCCGGGGTGTAGGCAATTTCCTTACTCGGTGTGGCCTTGGCATCCCAATTGGCCATAGCGGTAATGTCATCCGCAGTAACATTCACGCCATCCTCGTGGCGCAACAGGTTTTCCAGCAGAATTTTCAGAGAATAGGGCAGACGTGCGGCGTTTTCCACAGCATCAAGGCGAAAAATCTCATAATCCTTACCATTGGCAGACAGTGTGGCGCGGGCATTGAAACTGTTACTCCGGGTGCTCATGGGGGCGGGCTCCTTGAAAATAGGGTTAAAACTGACATTCAAAATCGAATTTAGCGCGGCATTATACGCGAAATCCGAGTATACGGGACAGCCCCGTGTTTGCTGCTGAGGATTAATGGTTTTTCCCGGTTTGTCGATAAGAATTTAGAGTAGGTTTAAAACTGGGTGGTTTTACTGAATTGAGGGTGAATGGCATCTAGTTCGGATCACCCTCGGCTAAATATAAAGTTGATTTATGCAAGACAACCGCATCATTCACAAACAAACCCTTATTCTTGGTGTGTTAGCCAGTATTGTGCTGAGCGCGCTTATTGGTTATTCCTGGTATTGGAATACGGAAAATATTCGTACTGAAAAACTAAATCTGGCACTAGCGGAAGCCCAGGCTAAATGGAACAAGGATGCGGCTTTTCGGCAATGGGCGTCACGGCATGGCGGACTCTACGTTATTCCTGATGCGCGCACTCCACCCAATCCTGCCCTTGCGCATTTACCTCATCGAGATGTTGTCACCACCGACGGGCAGAAATTAACGCTAATGAATCCTGCCTACATGATGCGGCAAATGGCCGAAGAATTAGAAGAAGACTTTGGCGTCAAGGGTAAGATCACTGGCAAGTTGCAACTAAACCCCATTAATAAACCCGATACGTGGCAACTGAAGGTGCTGACTATTTTTGAGTCCGGCAAGACTAATGAAGTCTATGAGCAACAAATGATAGATGGAAAGCCCTATCTGCGTTACATGAAAGCGATGTATATGACCGAAGGCTGCGTTAAATGTCACGGTATTTTAGGTTTCAAAGACGGTGATCTGCGTGGTGGAGTAAGTGTTTCAATTCCATTAACGCGATATTTTGCCGCAGCCAGTGAAACAAACAGCAGTGTTCTCATTACTCATTTACTGGTCTGGGTAGCCGGAATATTATCTATTGTACTTTTTGGGCGTTTATTTGGACGGATGTTAATTCATGCTGCGAATGAAGCCTTGCACGATAGTCTGACAAAATTGCCAAATATTCGTCTGTTCAAAAATCGAGTGGAACAGTCATTAAAAAAATTCCGGCGGGATTCAACTTCGCTTTTTGCAGTGTGTTTTCTTGATCTTGATCGGTTTAAAAATCTCAATGATAGTCGTGGTCATAAAGTTGGAGATGAATTGCTGGTGGCGTTGTCACAGCGGTTGATGGAACTGGTGAGACCGGGAGATACCGTAGCACGCATGGGTGGGGATGAGTTTACGTTATTGCTTAACGGTATAAGGAGCGTTGATGAAGCCTTGAATATTACTGAGCGTATTTTACTTTCTTTTAAGAAACCGTTCTCTCTCGATAATGATGAAATCTATACCGACAGCAGTATCGGCATTTGTATCGTCACTGATAACTATACCAATGCAGAAAATATGATTCGTGATGCGGACACGGCTATGTACCGGGCAAAGTTAGCAGGCAAGGGGAGGGTCGACGTCTTTAATCCTGAAATGCACGAATATGCGATGGAAACGATGCAGATTGAGAATGACTTGCGCACAGCCATTCAGGAAAACCAGATGGAAGTTTATTATCAACCTGTTATTGATGTAAGAAATAATAAAATTGAAGGTTTTGAGGCGTTGTTGCGCTGGCACCATCCAATCATGGGAATGGTTGGCCCTGATCGTTTCATTCCTGTTGCCGAGAGTTCCGGGCAAATTAATGATATTGGTAAGTGGGTGCTTGAGCAGGCTTGTATACAAACGCAAAAGTGGAATGCGCAATTTTCTCAGGAACATGAATTTAGTATTTCAGTTAATTTGTCCGGTATACAACTTGCCGATAAAAACATACATAAGATAGTCGATGACATCGCAAATAAAAGCCAACTTAAAAAATCAAAATTACACCTTGAAGTTACAGAGACCGCATTGGTTGGGCATAAGGAACAGGCAAAAGAAGCTATAAACAATATTCGCCAGCTTGGTATTTCTGTCAGCATAGATGACTTTGGCAAAGGCTATTGTTCGCTCACGTACTTACAGGAGTTTGAGTTCGACACTCTGAAAATAGATAAGGATTTTGTTCAGGACATGAACTCAGATGGAAAAGGGTTGCAACTGGTTAGAATGTTAATGTTGTTATCGCGCGATCTAGACATGAAGGTAGTAGCCGAAGGTGTAGAAACTGAAGATCAATATAACCGACTCAAAGCCATGCAGTGCCCTTATATTCAGGGTTACTATTTTTCTCGACCTGTTTCGGCAAAACAAATATATTTGATGCTGGATGAGGGGTGTCATCAGGATGTTGAACGGCTACTGAAAAATAATAAATTGCCACTAATGTCATCAAAGGCAAGTTGAAAAATAATACCTGTTATTGTAGGTACGGCTTCAGCCGTACTCTATGGTAAAGCCGCACCTACAAAAAATCTCTCAGCAAGCAGCTGGGAATTATGCCTAAAGATATTAAATAAAAATTAATTTTTTATGATTTATCTACAGTAATGTGATTCCCGCAGGTCATCTTAAATCGTTCCGACTAAGCCCGCCGTTCGATCTCAGTCATTCGACAAAATTCTCCTGAGCGAAGTCGATCTGGCTCAATACGAAATAAATTAATTAGCGCCTTCTGAAATTTTCAGTTTGATTTCATATTTGTACTCTAGAGTATTGTTTAACACGGCAATAAACTCAGGAGGATGATGTTATGAAAAAAGCTGAGATCATCAAGGTCTGGGATCCGCTGGTGCGCCTGTTTCACTGGGTTCTGCTAGCGGCATTTGTCACGGCTTTTATTACAGAAGATGACTTCTTGAATCTTCACACTCTTGCGGGTTACACCGTTATCGGTTTACTGCTATTCCGCTTTGTGTGGGGGTTTACAGGTTCTGTTTACGCACGCTTTAGTGACTTCGCTTACTCCTACAAGATTATTGTCGCCTACCTTTGCGATGTTTTTAGATTTAAAGCGCGGCGCTATCTTGGTCATAACCCGGCAGGCGGCGCGATGATCATACTGCTTCTTATCTCTCTCCTGTTAACCACAGTAACCGGTTTGGCTGTATATGCTGCGGGCGATGCCGCCGGCCCATTATCTATATGGCTTTCTGATGCCGGTGAAGACTGGGCAGAATGGTTTGAAAAAGCGCATGAGTTTTTTGCTGAGTTTACCGTGCTTCTAGTATTTGTACATGTTGGTGGTGTGTTATTCGAAAGCTTGTTACACCGTGAAAATTTAATCGTCGCCATGTTTACGGGCAACAAATATCTTAATCTTAATTTTAAAAAACAGAGAGGTGCATCATGAAATACCTATTGAGCTTATTTTTAATTTTCGGTTTGTCTTCTTCAGTCTTTGCCGTTCCCTCAACAGTTGATCAGTTGCTTGAAAGCTATCGCCAGCAGGGTGCAGATAATTTTGACAGCAAGGCAGGCGAGAAGCTTTGGCATCAGCCATTTAAAGATGCGAAAACCGGAAAAATGCGTAATTGCACGAATTGCCACACTGACAACCTGCGCAACCCCGGCAAGCATGCTCGCACTGGCAAACGTATCGAACCGCTTGCGCCTTCAGTGAATGCTAAACGACTGGTGGATGTTAAGAAGGTTAATAAATGGTTTCGTCGAAATTGCAAGTGGACACTAGGTCGAGAATGCACCGCGCAGGAAAAAGGCAATGTACTACGTTACCTGCAATCACTATAGTCACCCAATCTAAGGAGTTGTGTTATGAAAGCATTAACTACATTATTACTTTTATCTCTAAGCCTGTTGACCCTGGCCTGTGTTGCAGATGATGACCATGAAGAACACGAAGGTCGCTGGAATTTATTTCAACAGCAGAAAGATGTTGCCTCGGTCAATAACTCTTTGTACAAGGAAGAGTGTGGTAGTTGCCATCTTGCCTATCCTCCTGGACTGTTACCCGCAAATTCATGGGGGAAAATAATGACTCATCTTGATCAGCATTTTGATGATAATGCGGAGCTGGAGGCGGATGTGCAGAAGAAATTAACCGACTATTTATTTCAGCACAGTGCTGATCGTTCTGATTATCGCCGTTCCATGCGTATTATGCGTTCGACAACTACAGAGGATGTACCCATTCGGATTACTGAGTTAGCTTATTTTGTTCATGAGCACGATGAAATACCGTCGCGTATGATAAAGGGAAATGAAGCTGTGGTTAGTTTGAGTAATTGTGATGCCTGTCACCAGCGTGCTGAACAGGGTTATTTCAGTGAGCGTGAAATCAATATTCCGGGCTTCGGTGCCTGGGATGATTGAGTCTTTAACACTGACGTTGTAGTGGAAGGTTTATTTATCACCTCCCACTCTATGAGTGGGGGTGTGTTAAATGTTGCTAATTTTAAAATCAGCCAATCGCACGGGCATGCGTCTGGCTCCCCAGTTACCGGGGTGGGTTTCGAATACGCCAGCGCAAGGCGTATCGCATTTTTCACAATGTCCAGTTTCTGTTAGTTGCCAGTTGCCGAGTACATACCCATCTCGGCCAATCAGTTTTTCGCCGCACTGGTGACAGTAAGTGCTTTGGCCTTTGGGATCATGGACATTGCCGGTATACGCGTAATGCAGGCCATTTTTTATGGCGATACTGCGAGCGCGAGTTAGAGTATCAGCGGGTGTCGAGGGTATATCCTGCATTTTCCAGTCGGGATGAAAAGCGGAAAAATGCAGAGGCACATCTGAACCAAGATTTTCAACCACCCACTGAGTCATGGCTTCGAGTTCTGCCTCTGAATCATTCCAGCCGGGGATCAATAAGGTCGTTAATTCCAGCCAGACCGAGGTTTCCTGTTTAATATATTTCAGCGTATCCAGCACTGGCTCGAGATGTCCACCGGTGAGTTTGTAATAAAACTTTTCACTGAAAGCTTTGAGATCCACATTGGCAGCATCCATGTATCGATAAAATTCAGCGCGGGGTTCTGGGCAGACATAGCCTGCGGTTACCGCCACAGATTTGATCCCGAGTTCGTGGCAGGCTTTAGCGACGTCAATCGCATATTCATGAAAAATAACCGGATCGTTATAAGTATAAGCGACACTCCGGCAGCCAAGTTCTTTGGCTGCATGGGCAATGAGTTCAGGTGAGGCCTGATCGGCAAGGGTATGCATTTCACGCGATTTGCTGATATCCCAGTTCTGGCAAAATTTGCAGGCAAGGTTGCAACCCGCCGTGCCAAAGGAGAGTACGGGGCTACCGGGCAGGAAATGGTTCAGCGGCTTCTTTTCAATCGGGTCGATGCAATAACCGCTGGAAAGGCCATAACTACTGAGCACAATTTTCTGCTTCTGATTTTCGCGTACAAAACACAGCCCCTGCTGATCTTCGTGCAACTTGCAGAACCGTGGGCAGAGATCGCACTGAACCCGGCCATCATCCAGCCGGTGCCAGTATTTTGTGGAAACCTGAGTATTCATAGTGTTGAGTTTGAGGCCTGGGTTTCTTATTTCAAGGGCGGCTTTTTCCACGGATAGTTAATCTCCGCGTGGATATAATTCCCCGCAGCTTGCTGCGAAGTTTTATTGTAGGTTCGGCTTTAGCCGTACCGGTACGGTTGAAGCCGAACCTACATAATAGATACTCCGTTCGCTTGCGGCGGGGAGATTCATTATTTGATACACTTGGTTCTCGCCAAATATCTGGAGCTATTGTGTTTAGAACGAGTAATAAAATTAATGTGTTGTTTGTGTGCATGGGAAACATATGTCGTTCACCAGCAGCGGAGGGCGCGTTTCGGCACCTTGTTCAACAGCAAAAGCTAGGTAAGCAGATTAACACAGATTCTGCCGGAACCCATGCGTACCATATTGGAGAAAAACCGGATGGTCGGGCGCAACAAACGGCGTTGTCGCGTGGACTGGATATTAGCGATCTGAAGGCGCGTAAGGTTAAGCCTGCAGATTTTAAAAAATTTCACTATGTGATCGCGATGGATCAAGGGAATTATAAGATACTTGCTGAAATAGCGCCCGCAGGTCTGGAGGATAGGTTGCACCTGTTTCTCGATTTTGCACCCGGGCTAAAAGAGACTGAAGTGCCTGATCCTTACTATGGTGGGATAAAAGGGTTTGAATATGTTTTTGATCTGGTAGAAGAAGCATCGCAGGGCTTGCTGGATAAGATCCGTGAAAAACATCTGGAGCAAAAATGAAAATTGTTCTGGCTTCAACCTCGCCTTTTAGGAAAACCATTCTGGAAAAACTGGGACTAGCGTTTGACACACTAAATCCAGAAACTGATGAGGCACGGCTGGAAGGGGAGTCAGCAGAAAAACTGGTGCAACGTCTGGCACTTGCAAAAGCACAGGCCGTGGCTAATGTTTGTGCTGATGCGCTGATCATTGGTTCGGATCAGGTTGCGGTGATTGAGGACGTGATTCTGGGAAAACCTGTGACCCATGACGCTGCGGTGAAACAGTTGCAACAGGCCTCGGGTAAAATAGTTCGATTTTTTACGGGCTTGTGTTTATTGAATTCTAAAACAGGATATTCTCAAGTGGAGCTTGTGCCGTTTGATGTTGTCTTTCGTGAGTTAAGTGAGCGGCAAATTGAAAATTATTTGCAAAAAGAAAAGCCCTATAACTGTGCCGGAAGTTTTAAATCAGAAGCCCTGGGGATTTGTTTATTTGAAAAATTGCAGGGTGATGATCCGAACACCCTGATGGGGCTACCGTTGATTCGGCTGGTGCGGATGTTAGAGGCCGAAGGCGTCGAGGTTATTTAAGGTGAAAAGTTCTAACGCAAAGACGCGAAGTCGAAAAGAGCACAAGGTTTTTTATCAGTTACAGTCTTGTGTGGTCATGCCATTAGTTATGGTTGGGCTAAGCAACGCGAAGCCCAACACCTTCATATCAATATTGTTGGGCTTCATAAAAATTATTCAGCCCAACCCACATGACTGTGTAATTGATCAATAAAACCTTTGCGTTCCTTGCACCTTCGCGTCTTTGCGTCAGATTTTACCCAACTATCGAATAGTCCCTTCCTTCATGCCCAGTACTTCGGTAACTGTTTTGGCCATGGCCATGCCAAAGCGTTCGGCAAAGCGATCCAGATAATTCAGTTTGGGTGTGAAGTCTACGATTTTCTCAGCCTTGATGATGTCGCGTGCGACATAACTGCTGCTCCCCAATGCATCGACCAGTCCCATTTTTATGCTTTGCTCACCGGTCCAGACATAGCCAGAGAACAGGTTGGGATCATTTTTTAATTTATTACCCCGGCCTTTTTTCACTACATCAATGAACTGTTTATGAATGTCTTTTAAAACGGTTTTGATGTGACCAACTTCTTCCGGGTTTTCTTTTGAGAAGGGATCAAGGAAGGCTTTGTGTTTGCCTGAGGTGTAAAGGCGGCGTTCGACGCCCAGTTTTTTCATACTTTCAACGAAGCCAAAACCGTTCATGATTACGCCAATCGAACCTACGACGCTGCCTTTGTCGGCATAAATTGCATCGGCGGCGGCAGCGATGTAATAGCCGCCGGAAGCGCACATGTCAGTAATTACCGCATAGAGTTTTGTCTCGGGATATTTTTCACGCAGGCGATAAATTTCATCGTTGATATAACCGGCCTGTACCGGGCTACCGCCCGGACTGTTGATACGTAAAATGATACCGACGGTGTCCTCATCTTCAAAGGCATTGCGCAGGCCGGTGATAATGGTATCGGCGCTGGCTTCTGAATCGCTGGAAATGACACCGTTCAACTGAATAAGCGCGGTGTGTTTGCCAAGGGTGATATTACCGCTGCCTTCCTGATGCGGCATATAAGCCAGCATGAAAATCATGAATAGATAAACGAAGATCAGTGATTTGAAAAATATGCCCCAGCGGCGCGTGCGTTTTTGCTCGTTGATCGCAGCAAAGGCCAGCCGATTGATAACATCTTTTTGCCATTTGTCGTCATTGTCTTTATCGGTGTGGGAGCCGATGGATTTATTCTCAAACATAATGTTGTCCTGAATTCGGTGTGTCGAGTTTATGCGGCAAGCTTATATTTTTTCTGTAACCAGTTGCGTAGTGCGGGAATGTCATCCACGTAATCCAGTGGCTTGCAATTTAACAGGCGCGCCAGATCATGTACACCATAACTCACGGCTAGCGACTGAACACCGGCATTGTTGGCCATTTGTAGATCGTATTCGGTGTCACCGATCATTAAGCTGTCATGGCTCTCAACACCGAGGCGATCCATGATTTCCTGCAACATTTGTGGGTGAGGTTTGGAAAAACTTTCATCCGCGCAACGGCTGGCATGAAAATATTGTCGGGTATTGGTTTCTTCAAGTACCCGATCCAGACCGCGCCGTCCCTTGCCCGTGGCGACAGCCAGAAAATGGCCTTGCTGGTTAAGTTCATCCAGCATTGCTTCAACCCCGGGAAATAGTGCCGAGGGGGTTGGGTTGGCTTCAACAAAATGGTAACGATAGCGTTCAGTGAGCGCGGCGTGTTCAGCTTCGCTGCCATCGGGATAGAGTACGGCCTGTGCTTCTGCCAGTCCAAGACCGATGACGTCGGTCATTTGCTGGCGACTGCGAGGTGCCAGTGACAGATCCGCAATCGCAGCACGCATGCAATCGACGATGCGCGCTTCTGAGTCCATCAGAGTACCGTCCCAGTCAAAGACAATTAGTTGGGTTGACTGTGTCATTGAATATGTCTCGTTCTCATTTAATTAAATCCAGCTTTTTTAATGTGGTTTGCAAAGCGGTCGCCAGCGGGGCTTCTATTTCCATGGTTTCTTCTGACTCTGGCGACAGGCGGAAGGAAATTTTGCTGGCATGCAGGAATAGACGTTTGAGGCCGTAGCCGCGCATGCTCTGGTTAAAGTTGTCATCGCCATATTTCTGATCCCCGGCAATCGGGTGGCCGCTGTGAGCGGCATGCACTCGAATCTGATGAGTCCGCCCGGTTTCCAGATCAACCTCCAGCAAACTGGCAACATCGGAGGTGTTGAGCGGTTTGAAGTGGCTGATCGCGGCTTTGCCACTGTCATCGACCCGAACCACACGTTCACCGGAGCGCAGGGTATTTTTGCGAAGCGGGGCGTTGATCGTCCGTTTGCCGCCCTGCCAGAGACCTTGTACCAGTGCCAGGTAGTGTTTGCGCAGGCGGTGTTCGCGTAATTGTTCGTGTAAATGTCGCAGCATGCTGCGCTTTTTGGCAATCAACAGACAACCGGAGGTATCGCGATCCAGCCGGTGAACCAGCTCCAGATAGGGAGCCTTAGGATACAGCGCGCGCAGGGCTTCGATAATGCCATAACTCAGGCCGCTGCCGCCGTGAACGGCAAAGCCGCTGGGTTTGTTTAATACCAGCAGCCGTTTATCCTCATAGAGAATGCTTTCGGCAATCACCTCAAGCGAGGAGCCACTCGGTGTAGGGGCTGATTTGTCTGCCAGTCTAATAGGAGGGATGCGTACTTCGTCACCCGCCTGCAATTTGTAGGGTGGTTTGATCCGCCCCTTGTTGACCCGCACCTCACCCTTGCGCAGAATTCGGTAGATCAGGCTTTTAGGTGCGCCCTTGAGCCGGGCGAGGAGGAAATTATCAATCCGCTGGCCGGCCTGATCCGCGCTAATGCTGACGAATTTAACCGGGCTTTTCTGCGTTTGCGGGGTATTTTGTGCATCCGTTTTTTCCATCAGCGTATTCTAACATGTGCCTGAATGGATACGAGACCGTATTTTTGGCTTAGATTTGAACCCCTTGCGTAACACTGATATAGTGACCAAAGTCCGGTTTATTGCAGTAATGTGAAATGCAAATCGCTGAGTGCCCGATGTGTGCTAAAAAGAACGCACAGGAAAGAGGGGACAGCGAGTGCAAATCGGAACCGATTTTGAATCGTTTGCGTGGCAAACGATACAGGAAAACTAGCAGCTGAACTCGCCGGTAAAAGGATGAACGTTTTTGGCGATGCTATATGAATTAACTGCGCTCCCGCATCCGGTAATTTGTGCGTGAGATAGCTCTGGAATACCGAAGTCCGTTTTATAGTTCGTGGTGCCATACACACCGCATCCAGGTTATTACACAGGCAGATAGTCACGCTATCAATTTACCCTAAAATGGTCGAGCGCCTTATATATTAAGGCCTTACAATGAAAAGAATGTTGTTTAATGC
>CAZIJT010000025.1:0-14109 GCA_964539595.1 uncultured Thiohalophilus sp.
ACTTAATGCCCTGCGCCTGCGCATCGCGGCAAAAAGGCGCTAACGGGGTATTTAGCTTTCTTCATCGAAGCGATTGTTAACGAGTTGTTCAATCGCTTCGATAGCCTGCTGTTCATCACTACCTTCAGCACAGATTTGCAGCTGCGTTCCTTTGCCTGCGGCTAGCATCATCACTCCCATGATGCTTTTGCCATTTACTGTTTTATCATTGTAATGAAGAAAAATTTCGGCGCTAAACTGTGAAGCCAGAGTGACCAGTTTTGCAGCGGCACGGGCGTGCAGCCCGAGTTTGTTGCAGATCATAATTTCTTTTTTTAGCACCTGAGATAGCCTTTTTATTCACGCCTTCCTGCCGTTAGAGCAAGGATACCGTCCTGACCGCCGCTGATGGCTTTTTCGGCCAGATCGTTTAAATCCAGATCAGGATAGTTCATTACGCGAACCAGCATCGGCAGATTGATGCCAGAAATCAGCACGCGACTGGGATCCAGCAACTCTGAGGCAATATTACTCGGGGTGGCACCGTACATGTCAGTCAGGATTAGCACGCCCTGACCGGTATTCAGTTTTTCCAGCGCAGTTTGAACCTGACTCAGAATTTCATCAGTATTGCAGTCCATAGATGCGGCCAGTATTCGCGTGGGCAGGCTGGCATTGCCAATTACGGCGATGGCTGTGTCATACAATATCTGGCCAATATTGTTGTGGGTCAGGATTAGCAGACCGACGCTCATTACTGCTTCCTCATCATTGTTATTTTATGATAGCTCACGGTGTCGATGTAGAATTCCCGGTCGTAATTCTGCAAACCAGGCTGCCAGTTTTTCAACCATATAAACGGATCGGTGCTGGCCACCCGTGCAGCCAATCGCAACCGTCATATAACTACGGTTGTCAGCTTCAAAACGGGGTATCCAGTTTTCAAGAAAATCGCGAATATCGGCAAACATTTTAATTGCATCCTCATGCTGTTCCAGAAATTCGGCGACCTCCGGATCGCAGCCCGTGAGTTTACGCAAGCGTGGTTCCCAGTGTGGATTGGGGATGCAGCGTACATCAAAAACAAAGTCGGCATCAACCGGGATCCCCTGTTTAAAACCAAAGGACTCGAACAGTAGCGAGAGCTGGACGCTATCATCGCTGCTGATCCGTGAATGAATCAGTTCACGTAACTGATGAATGTTGGTGCGGCTGGTGTCCATGTGTAGATCAGCTTCACCGGCAATGGGTTCGAGTAGACTGCGCTCCTGAATAATGGCTTCGCTGAGGGGAACTTCATCGCTGCTCAGCGGGTGACGGCGGCGGGTTTCACTGAAACGTTTTATCAGGGTTGGTTTGTCGGCTTCAAGAAATAAAATCTGTACATCCAGCTGTCGTGATTTTAGCTCGTGCAGAATGTTGGAAAAACTTGCCAGGTCGGCAGGCATGTTGCGGGCATCGATACCCACGGCAATATGTTCGTGTGCCATATTTTTAGAAGACAGTAGCTGATCGGCTAGCGCAGGCAACATGGCGGCAGGAAGGTTATCAATGCAATAGTAGTGCAGATCCTCCAGCACGTTGAGGGCAATGGACTTACCTGAACCAGACAGGCCGCTAATGATGATCAGTTTCATAATGTTTTTTTGTTGATCAGTTGTTGCTGACGTTTAATAAAATCCTGGGCTGAATTATAGCCGCGTAAATGCAGAGCATGATTACGTACGGCGGTTTCAATGACAATAGCCAAATCGCGTCCGGGTCCCAGTGGTAATACAACTTCAGGAATGTCCATGTCCAGCACTTTGACGTGTCGTTGGGTGCAGTCCAGTCGTTCCAGTGGCGACGTATTTAGTTCAGAAATATTTTCCAGCTTGATAATCAGGCTCAGGCGCTTGTCATTGAGAATGGCATTATCGCCGAACATGGCGCGTACGTTAAGTATTCCCAGCCCTCGCACTTCAATAAAATCAGCCAGCAAGTCCGGGCAGCGGCCATGCACGGTATCCGGGGTGGCCTGGAAAAATTCAGGGGCGTCATCGGCGATAAGACGATGACCGCGGGTTAATAATTCCAGCGCCAGCTCACTTTTTCCGATGCCGCTGGGACCGGTGAGCAGCACACCCAATCCCAGCACTTCCATAAACACGCCGTGAAGGAGTTGTTTTCTGGAAAGGATGCTGTTGATGTGGAAGTCGAGCACTTCGATAACTCGGCGGGCAGTGAAAGGCGAACCGAAAAGCGGAGTCGATGTTCTATTAGCCCACTGGCGCAGTGCATCCCGTGGTTGAGTGGAGCAGGCGAAAATAATAATTGCGGGACGGGCATTAAATAACTGGCGCAGGGTGTCTTCACAAATATCGGCTTCCAGACTGGACAAGTAGCGGGTTTCGGTTTCCCCCAGTACCTGAATGCGATTGGGACGGATCAGGTTTAGATAGCCAACCAGGTTGGGTTGGGGGGCGGGTTGAGGCGATGACTCGTCGAGAATTAGATTGCTTGCCTGCTTTATTTCAGACAGCCAACATAGCTCCAGTGGTTTCTGGTGGCTATTGAATACATCCTGTACCGTGAGAGTGTTGGCCATGATCAGGCGTGTGTTTGTTGTTCCCTGAACAGAGAATATATTTTATCTACACTTTTGCTATTGCGGATACTGTCTCGGAAGCTTTGTTCGCTAAACAGTGTTGCTAGTTTGGAGAGGATTTCCAGATGCTCGTCGGTTGATTCTTCTGGCACCAGCAGCGCAAAGAGCAGGTCAACTGGGGCATTGTCTATCGCGTCAAAGTCAATGCCGTCTGCCAGCTGAATAAAGGCGGCGCTGGCCTGCTGGGTATTTTTCACGCGACCGTGAGGGATGGCAACACCAAAACCGATGCCGGTACTGCCCAGACGTTCTCGCGAGAGCAGACTATCAACAATATCATCAGCGGTGGTGTATTGTTGATCCTGCGACAGTAATTGGCTGAGCACTTCCAGCGCCCGTTTTTTGCTGTGGGCGTCGACATCAAAGGCAATACGATCTTCGCTTAACAGATCAGTGAGTTGCATGCCGGGTTCTCTTTAATCTTCATTAACAGGTTTATAAAAAATCCCCGCTTATTCAAATTGAATAGCGGGGACAGGGAGTCTAATCTTCTTCCGGTTCTGGCGTTGCCTGGCGTTTCTGGCTGCCATTGCCCCGGTGATGATTAGTGATTTTTTCCTTATGCTTCTTGATTTGCCGATCCAGCTTATCTGTCATCGAATCAATGGCAGCATACAGATCTTCATGTTCAGCATCGGCAAACAGGTTGCCGCCACTAACGTGAATGGTGGCTTCGGCTTTTTGTCGGAGCTTTTCGACGCTCAATATAACGTGGACGTTGGTAACATGATCAAAATGTCGTTCAACCCGTTCGAGCTTGCTGACGACATAATTATGAAGTGAATCAGTAACGTCGAGATGATGCCCTGTTATATTCAATTGCATAGTGTTCCTCCTAACGGTTATGCGAGGCGTTTACGTTCATTTGAGGGTGGTATGGCCAGCGCTTCTCGATATTTTGCAACGGTGCGGCGCGCGACCATGATGCCCTGATCAGAAAGTATAGTGGCAATCTTACTGTCGCTTAACGGCTTGTTAGGCAGTTCAGCGGCCACCAGTTTTTTGATCAGAGCGCGGATTGCCGTGGCGGAACATTCGCCGCCACTGGCGGTGGAAACATGGCTGGAAAAAAAGTATTTCAATTCAAAAATACCGCGTGGGGTATGCATGTATTTTCGGGTAGTCACGCGGGAGATAGTGGATTCGTGCATTTCGACCTTTTCGGCAATGTCATGCAACACCAGTGCTTTCATCGCCTCGTCACCGTGTTCAAGAAAATCAGCCTGACGTTCAACGATGCAGCGGGAAACCTTGAGCAAGGTGTCGTTGCGGCTCATCAGGCTTTTGATGAACCAGCGCGCTTCCTGCAAATGATTTTTCAGACAGGTGTTGTCCTTACTATCGTTGACCTTTTTGATCAGGCTGGCGTAATGCGGATTGACGCGCAGCCGTGGTGCGGCATCGGAATTTAGCTCGACCCGCCATTGCCCCTTGACCTTGGTGACGATCACATCGGGGACAATGTATTCTGGTTGGCTGTCGGTGATCTGGCTGCCGGGGCGTGGGTTGAGCGACTGAATTAGCTGAATAATCTCTTTCAGTACGGCTTCGCTGATTTTCATGCGTCGTGCGAGCAGGGTATAGTCACGACTGGCGAGCAGATCGAAATGTTCGCTAACCAGCTTGATGGCTGGTTCCAGCCACTCTGATTCAAGCGACAGCTGTTTTAATTGCAGGATCAGGTTTTCGCGTAGATCCCGTGCGCCGACCCCGGGCGGATCAAAATTCTGGATGCGATGAAGCACGGCTTCAACTTCATCGAGTTCGATTTCTTCGATATCGTTGGCCAGCGCCAGATGCAGTTCTTCAATGGAGCTGCCGAGATAACCATCATCGCTGATGCTATCAATGATGAGTTTGGCAATGGCCTGATCGGTTTCGGAAAAGGGGGTGAGTTCCATCTGCCAGTGCAGATGTTCCTGCAGGGATTCTCCGGTACTTCCGGAAATCTCGAAATCGTGTTCAACCGCGCTGCTGGCAGAGGACGGTGGGGCGATGGAGTCGTAGATATCATCCCAGCTGGAATCAACTGCCAGCTCATCAGGGATAGCCGAATCTTCGTCGGGGCCTTTGATTTCAGCGGTTTCAGCGTCCTGCGTGGTGTTGGCGGTATCGGCTGGATGCTCAGGCTCGCTTTTATCGGAGGGGGTGTTGTTGTGATCCTCGTCCAGCTCCAGCATCAGGTTGGAGTCCAGCGCATCCTGAATTTCGGTGTGTAATTCCAGTGTCGATAGTTGTAGCAGGCGAATTGCTTGCTGCAACTGAGGGGTCATGGTCAGGTGTTGACCGAGTCGAAGTTGTAAAGCCTGTTTCATATTTTATTTGAGGATCTCAGTCAGCAGGTAATGTGTTACTGACTAACTTAATTTTAGCTTATTTTAATTTGCGGTGCAGGAAATCTGGCATAGTTTTTTCATAACAATTGAATTGACAAAGCCAAAAAATTTGTTAATAGCTCCGGCAAATAAGATTTTCAAGGTGCTTATTTTTCTAAAGAGGGGGCTGAAAAACCCCCTCTTCAGCTGCTGCAAGGGCTAAGCAATAAATTTGCTGTGGTGTTTTTTCCTCTGTGTAAAGATTACGCCTGACTTATTAATGGTGCCTTGATCAAAAACAACAAGCCCCAGGATCAGAGACGGAAGTTTTCGCCCAGATAAACTTTTCTAACCTGACTGTTAGCCAGCAGAGAGTCAGGATCGCCGCTGGCAATCACCTCACCGGCATTCATGATATAGGCGCGCTCACAGATGCCCAGGGTTTCGCGGACATTGTGATCGGTAATGAGTACACCAATGTTGCGTTCGCTCAGGTGCCTGATAATACCCTGAATATCCAGCACCGAAATAGGATCGACACCGGCAAAGGGTTCATCGAGCAGGATAAAACGGGGTTCGGTGGCCAGTGCGCGGGCAATTTCTACCCGTCGGCGCTCGCCACCAGAGAGACTGATGCCGATGTTGTGGCGGATATGGGTGATGTGCAGTTCATCCAGCAATTCTTCCAGTTGTTGCTCCTGCTGGAAACGGCTGAGTTCTGAGCGGGTTTGTAAAATGGCCATGATATTGTCGGCCACCGACAGTTTGCGAAAAATTGAAGCTTCCTGCGGCAGGTAGCCAATGCCGTTACGGGCACGCAGGTGTAGAGGTTGTGGGGTGATGTCCTGCTCATCCAGATAAATACTGCCTTTGTCGGCTGCGACCAGTCCCACGATCATATAAAAGGAAGTCGTTTTGCCCGCACCGTTTGGCCCTAACAGGCCGACCACTTCACCACTTTTTAAGTTGATGGAAACATCCTGTACGACATTGCGGCCTTTATAACGCTTGGCCAGATGGCGGGCGTCAAGTTCGCTTTGCGCTACGGAAACGGGGGACTCACTCATGGTGTTTTTTCTGTTTTGCCCGGCAGGTTTTCATCGGCAAGTTTTTCTTTTGCTGGGGCTGGGCTGGCTGATTTTTTCTGTGGTGTAATCACGGCGCGAATACGGCCAGATTCCTGACCATTTGAATTGGCAGAAACCCGGCTGTTGAGGGTGTCATATTCGATATGTTCACCAGAAAAGCGGTTGGCTCCCTGCCAGACTTCGGCGTTTTTTATCAGGAACAGTCGATCCGTGCTGGCAAAATATTCCATGCGCTTTGCCCGAGAGTAGACAATCTCGGTGCTGTTATCCGGGATTTGCTGTAATTTTGCCGGTTCGCCAATGATGATAAGTTTGTCCAGCAGGCCATCGATTAAATAGATGTAAACCTCGTCAGCATCCACTTTCATGCTGCCCTGGGTAATGTGTACATTGCCGAGGTAGTGGCTGTAACCTTTGGGTTCCTCGGCGACCATGCGGTCGGCATTGATGTGAATGGGCTGATCCCGATCACTGCTGAGCGCGAACACGGCTGAGGGCAGCAGAGTGGCCAGTAGCCATAATGGCATTATCAGGCGTAGTTTAAGGCCTTGATACATCATACTTTCCTCGTGTATCCGCCAGCAGTTCAATTCGTCCCAGAGCCAAACTGGCGCGCATTCCGGTGGCGGTGGTCTGGTGATAACCGCGGGTTAGTGTAACTGCCGCATCGGTTTCAGCATAATCGCGGCCAGTGTCGATGCGCAAATCTCGGGTTAGCAAGCGCATCGCGGTGTGCGTATCACCGGGCTGGCTTATGTCAACCGCCCCATTGAGGTTGATGCGCAGGCCGCCGTCATAAACGAAGCCCTCTTCGGCCAGCATGATCCACGGAGGCTGGTCTTTGGTAAATAAATTAAGCTTCGGCGCGCGTAGTTCCAGCGTGTCATCATCCGGGTAGTGGTCGAGCCTCTGGGCACGTAGACGATAGTGCAGACTGCCATCGGCATTGAAGACTCTGGCCTTGAGATCCTCGATAAAATAATCAGGATCATGGCGCAAGGTGGTGTCCTCATCAACGGTTTTCTGTTCGATGGCACTGAGTAGCCAGCTGGCAAAGCCGGTAATCATGACCACGAATAGCAAGGTAAGAAAATAATGCAGACGGCTCATTTTAGAAAATACTGTACCTGAGTATCCAGCGTGTTCTGCGCCTCCATGATCAGGTCACAGACATCTCGTGCCGCACCACGGCCACCATTATGCGGGGTTTGCCAGTGCGCATGCTGTTTGGCGATGGGGTGTGCGTCCTGCACCGCAATCGCCAGCCCGGCATGTTTGAGTACCGGTAGATCGACTACATCATCACCGACATAAGCGGTCTGCTCAAAATTTAGCCCCAGCTTTTTGACCAATTCTTTGAAGGCGGGTAGTTTTGCCAGCTTGCCCTGATAGACGTATTTAATACCCAGATTGTGCATGCGATGTTCGACCACATGGGAACTGCGCGCGGTAATAATGCCGATCTCGACGCCGGAGCGTTGCAGCATTTTCATCCCCAGACCATCACGGGCGTTGAAAGCCTTGTATTCCTGACCATCGTCACCGACGAACAGACTGCCATCGGTGAGCACGCCATCGACATCGAAGACCACCAGTTTGATTTGTTTCGCTTTTTCGAGAATGTCTTTCATAAGTTGAGGTACACGTTGTTTGGGTGGTGTAGTTGCGGCTTAAGCCGCACAGGTACGCCTGAAGGCGTACCTACATTAAACCACGCCGGCGCGTAAAAGATCATGCATATTCAATGCCCCGATCAGTCGTCCATCGTCAGCTACCACGGGCAGAGCGTTGATGCGTTTGCTGTCCATCAGTTGCAGGGCTTCGGCGGCCAGCTGGTTTTTTTCAATAGTAGTAAACTGGCGGGTCATGGCGTCGCTAATTTTCATGGTTTGTACGTCAATTTTGCCGTGATTCAGAACCCGGCGCAGATCGCCATCCGTAAAGATACCACAGAGCTGATCAGCATCATCGACGACGGTGGTCATCCCCAGACCTTTTTCTGACATTTCCATGAGCGCCTCGGCAAGGCTGCGCTGCTGATTGATTTTTGGCAGAGCCTCGTCGCTATGCATGAGATCAGCAACGTGCAGCAGTAGACGCTTGCCGAGTCGGCCACCGGGGTGGGAGAGGGCGAAGTCATCGGCGGTGAAGCCTCGGGATTCGAGCAGGGAAATGGCTAATGCATCGCCCATCACCAGCGTAGCGGTGGTGCTGGAAGTCGGAGCCAGTCCCAGTGGGCAGGCTTCGCGTTCGACGCTGACATCCAGATGCACATCGGCCTCGGTGGCCAGTCGGGAAGCGGGGTTGCCGGTCAGTGCGATTAACGGTGCACCGAGGCGTTTGATCAGCGGCACGATGGTGAGAATTTCATCGGTGCCGCCGGAGTTGGAGAGCGCCAGCACCACATCCTGTGCGGTGATCATGCCCAGGTCGCCGTGGCTGGCTTCGCCGGGATGCACGAAGAACGCCGGTGAGCCGGTGCTGGCCAGAGTCGCAGCAATCTTGCCGCCAATGTGGCCGGATTTGCCCATGCCGGTGACCACAATCCGTCCTCGACAGTTGAGCATGTACTCGCAGGCGCGGACGAATTGCGCGTCAATACGCACTTTCAAGGCCTGAATGGCGGCGGTTTCAGTATCGATCACTGCCTGCCCCATTTCGATAATTTTTTCCTGTTGCATAAATCTGCCGCTATTTGGCCGGGAAGCCCAGCGTGGTGAGTTTGTCGAGAATGGCCTCTTCAGGGAGCGCATTGCCGTGAATACTGACATGGCCATTGTCGATGTTTACCTCAACCTCATCGACTCCGTCGAGAGGTTTCAGTCCATCGGCAATGGCGCTGGCACAGCCGCCGCATTTTACGTTTTGCACATCAAATTCCATTTGTTCACTCATCGTTGTTTACCTTTGAGGTTTTGATTTTGCTTAAGTTCAGTGCTTCAGCTACTGGGCATCGCTTGGCTGGCATCGAAGTAGAGTACTCCCAGATAGGTGAAATAGCTGCCTAATAGCAATAGCCCTTCCCAGCGATTGATCCGTCCCTGTCCTCGAAAGCCATAAGCCACGACGAACAGGGCGATGCTCAAGCCGATCATCCAGGGGAAGTCGCGGCTTAACACCGCGGAATCCAGCAGGTGGGGCTGGATCAGGCCGGGTAGCCCCAGCACCGCTAGCAGGTTAAACATATTGGAACCGATTACGTTACCGATGGCAATGTCGGGTTCTTTTTTTAACGCACTCATTAGTGAGGCCGCTAGCTCCGGCATGCTGGTACCAATCGCAACGATGGTCAGGCCGATGATCAAATCGCTAACCCCCAGTGTCTGAGCGATGTTTACCGCGCCCCAGACCAGAATCCGGGAACTGACCAGTAGTAGTACCATGCCGACGATGAGCCAGAAGACAGCTTTGCCGGTAGTGAGGTGGGGAATTTCATGTTCGTATTCCAGCTCCAGAGGATCCTTTTTCTCTTTCATCCCTAATCGGATCATCCAGTAAACCATGATGAATAAGCCGCTAAGCAGAATGATGCCATCCATGCGGCTGAGTTCGCCGTCGAACACCAGGATCAGAGCAAGAAGCATGATCAGGAACATCACTGGATATTCCCGTTTCAGGGTTTGAGAATTTACGCTCAGGGGAATGATCAGGGCGGTCAGTCCCAGCACCAGTGCGATGTTGGTGATATTGGAACCGATGGCATTGCCGACGCCCATGGCTGGGTTGCCCTGCAAGGACGCCACCGCGGAGACTAGAATTTCTGGTGCTGAGGTGCCGATGCCGACAATAGTCAGGCCGATGACCAATGGGGAAATGCCGAGATTTCGCGCCAGTGCGGCCGCGCCGTGGACGAAACGATCAGCGCCCCAGACCAGCAGCACGAAGCCGCCGAGCACGGCAGTAATGGAAAGAAGCATTTCGTTGTTCATGGAGCGAATGGTAACTGGAAATTTTGATAGCGGGTAGTTGGGGGGGCTGGTTTATACATAATTCGACGCAGGGGGCGGGCATTTTTATGCCGAGTATTAATTTTACCCGTCTACGGTGTCGTGGTGCTTTGTGGTACCGATGGCGTTGCCTGTTCGAGTTCCAGTTCCAGTTCCAGTTCTAGCTCAAGTTCCAGATCCTCATCGTTGGAATCAATCTCCAGTTCTTCTTCCATCGGCGGATTGCCGTCATAGATCAGATTGCGGCGATGCTGCAAGTAGGCCTCGCGCATGAAAATATAGGGATCCAGTGCGGCCTCATCCAGCACTCGGGATGCGCCCAACAGCTCGGCGCGTTTGTCGATGTAGGCCAGTCCCAGCATGCCCCAGGCTACCGCGTCATCGGTAATCAGAGTATAGAATAAGGGGTGAGTGTAAATATCGACCACGAATCCTGTTGTATCACGAACGGTGCTGGGACCAATGAAGGGGATCATAAAATACGGTCCATCTGGAACGCCCCAGACGGCCAGTGTCTGGCCGAAGTCTTCCTTGTGTTTGGGTAGACCGACATGGGTGGCCGGATCAAACAGGCCAAAGACACCGAGGGTGGAGTTGACCATGATGCGGTAAAAATCTGAACCGGCCTGTTCAACTTTGAATTGCAAGAGGTCGTTCACCAGTACGATGACATCAGCCAGATTGCTGAAAAAATTGGAGACGCCGGTCTGCATGAAGTCCGGGGTGTAGTCGGCGTAGGCCTGGGCGACGGGGCGAATGGCCGCGTCATCTACGGTCTTGTTGAATTTATAAATTGCTCGGTTATAGGACTCGAAGGGATCGTGTTCTTCCGGTGGGCCGGGCACACTGGCACAGCCACTGGCAAGGATGATGGCTGAGAGCAGAATGAACCTGCGGCAGCAGGTAACTAGAAAAGGGTTCAGGGACACGGCATCTTTTGTCTGGTTTTTATTGAGCGGAATAATCCCATTGTTATCGGTGTGAATCAAGCAGCAGTGAAGGACTAGTTGTTTCCTCGTCCCTCGGTTTTGGTTTTACCACAGCGCAGACAACGGTAACGGTTGATCAGTTTGCCGGTTTTTACATCGAAGGGGGTTGACTTGACCACCTCCCATTTATGAAAGCCGCTGTTGCACAGGGTTTTACCCCGATGTTTGTCCTTTGGACTGGGTTTTTTGAATTGCAGGACGTTGCTCATCTGGGTAGATTGTCTGAAGTTGATTAATCGATGGCAGGAATTATGGCAGAAAATTCGCACAAGGTATTGATTGGCGCACGCGGCTGCCTGCACCCAGATTGGGTCGGGGCGTTCTATCCCGATGATCTACCAGCGGACTGGCGGCTGGCGTATTATGCCAATGAATTTAATTTGCTGGTGATTGAATGGGCGCAGTTGGAAAATACGCTGACATTAATGGAGGATGTGGCCGATGAGTTTCGTTTTGTCGTGGAGCTGCCGGTATCCGTAGATGAACAGCATCTGTCCACGTATGTTGCGCGTTTGCAGCAGGCAGGGAAACACTGCGCAGGCGTGATTGTTGAAGCCGAGCAGTCTGGCGTATGTGAAGTGTTCGCGAAAACGATCCCCTGTTATATAGAAGGGGAGAGCAATCTGATAAAAATACAGGCAGGTGCTTCGTTAAAAGAACTGCGGGTGATGATGGAAAAGGCATTAAAGGCAGAAAGCCTGTTTCCCGTCCTGTTTGTGGTTGACGGGGAACCAGCCGATGTTGAACTACTGCGCAACGCGAAAATTATGTTTGAACTATTGTAGATACTGACTCTCGAACTCCCCCTTGTATCTTGCATCTTCTGGCTTTACTCTTTGCACCAGATTAAACAATAGCTTCCTGGATTTTAATGACCGACAACTCTGCCATCTCTGCTGCCCCGCTGGTGAAAATTCGCAATCTGTCGTTTTCCCGTGGTTCGCGCAAGATTTTCGATGGCATCGATCTGGATATCCAGCGTGGCAAAGTGACGGCGATTATGGGGCCCAGTGGCACCGGCAAGACTACCCTGTTGCGACTTATCGGGGGTCAGTTACGCCCGGATGCTGGCACGGTTGTGGTGGATGGCCAGTCTGTTCCTCAGCTCGGGCATAGTAAGCTTTATCAATTACGCAAACGCATGGGCATGTTGTTTCAAAACGGCGCGTTGCTTACCGATATCAATGTGTTCGACAACGTGGCCTTTGCTCTGCGCGAGCATACCCGCCTGCCTGAACGTCTGATTCGTACCCTGGTGTTAATGAAGCTGGAAGCGGTGGGCTTACGTGGTGCGCGAGATTTGATGCCATCAGAATTATCGGGGGGCATGGCGCGACGGGTTGCGTTGGCGCGTGCGGTAGTCATGGATCCGATGATGATGATGTACGACGAACCCTTTACCGGTCAGGATCCGATCTCCATGGGGGTGCTGGTACGTCTGATTCGCTCGCTCAATGATGCGCTGGGGCTGAGCAGTATTATCGTTTCCCATGATATTAAGGAAACCGCCGCGATAGCGGATTACATTTATTTACTTTCTGGTGGCAAGGTGGTGGCGGAAGGCACCACTGAAGATCTGTACGCCTCTCCATCGGAGTGGGCGCAGCAGTTTTTACAGGGTGAGTCCGATGGGCCGGTGGCCTTTCATTTTCCGGCGCGCGATTTTAGTGAGGACATGCTTGACTTGCCAACAGGAGCGAGGCGCTGATGCTGGATAGTCTGCAAAGTCTAGGACACAAGGCGCTGAATTTCTTTCAGCGGCTGGGACGGGGGCATATTTTATTACTGCAGATCCTCTCAGGTTCGCATACCCTGCTGCCCCGCTTTACTCTGGTGATCGCGCAGATCTTTTCGGTTGGCGTACTTTCCTTATTGATCATTCTGGTCTCCGGCCTGTTCGTCGGTATGGTGTTAGGGCTACAGGGTTACAACACGCTGGTGGATTTTGGCGCGGAGGAATCGCTGGGGGTGGTGGTTTCGCTGTCACTGGTACGTGAGCTGGGGCCGGTAGTCAGCGCGCTGTTATTTGCCGGTCGAGCCGGTTCGGCACTGACTGCTGAAATTGGATTGATGAAAGCCACCGAGCAATTATCAGCAATGGAAATGATGGCGGTGGATCCCGTGCGTCGGGTGCTGGCACCGCGTTTCTGGGCTGGAGTGATTTCTATGCCGCTGTTGGCGGCGATTTTCAGCGCGGTCGGTGTGATCGGCGGTTACTTTGTCGGCGTCGGTCTGCTTGGTGTGGATGAAGGTGCGTACTGGTCACAGATGCAGGCCAAGGTGGATTTGCAGGATGATATTTATAACGGCGTGATCAAGAGCGTTGTGTTTGGCATCGTAGTGACCTGGATTGCTATTTTTGAAGGCAACGATGCGATACCCACCTCGGAGGGTGTGAGCCGCGCGACCACCCGTACCGTGGTGCATTCGTCACTGGCGGTGCTGGGACTGGACTTTATTCTTACCGCACTGATGTTCGGAAACTAAATTTTAGGGGAGAAAACAGCATGACTTCGCGTATGACAGAAATCTGGGTTGGCCTTTTTGTTGCCATCGGCATGGCTGCCCTGTTCATGCTGGCGATGAAGGTCAGCAATCTGAGCACTTATAACAGTGGCGAGGGTTTTGATGTTACCGCTCGCTTCAACGATGCCAGTGGCCTGAAAGTGCGCTCACCAGTGACCATGGCCGGAGTGCGCATCGGTCGGGTAAAAGACATTGGTTTTGATGACCAAACCTTTGAGGCGATTGTTACCCTGCGTCTGGATGGCCATCACAATAGCCTGCCAGAAGATACCTCGGCGAGCATTTATACGGCGGGGCTACTGGGTGAAAAATATGTTGGTCTGGAGCCGGGTGCGGGTTCTGACCCGTGTGAGGAGCTGGCGCTGGAAGCTGAGCTAGAAGGCGAGGCGTTTAATCCTGATGACTGCAAAAATGAGAATACCAATAATGTCTTGCATGAGGGATCCAGCATCAGCCTGACCCAGGGTTCGATGGTGCTGGAAAAATTGATTGGCCAGTTCGTCTCCCGATTCCTTGATGACAGCGATGTGGAAGAGAAAAAATGATGCGTTCACTTTTGTATAGTTTAGTTTTAATACCGTTGCTGCTGAATGTCAGTCTGGCGCAGACGCTGGAAGC
>CAZIJT010000025.1:14209-25214 GCA_964539595.1 uncultured Thiohalophilus sp.
GTTTAGTTTTAATACCGTTGCTGCTGAATGTCAGTCTGGCGCAGACGCTGGAAGCCCCCGACGCGCTGGTGAAAAACGCCACTGAAAAAATGCTTGCCGCAATGAATGAACAGAGCCAGGCGCTGGAAGATGATCCCTCGCTGATCTACGGACTGGTCAGTGATATTATCCTGCCACATTTTGATTTCATTCGTATGTCGCGTTCGGTGCTGGCGAAAAACTGGAAGACTGCGACGCGTGAGCAGAAGCTGGACTTTATCCGTGCTTTTCGTAGTCTGATGGTGCGTACCTATGCGGTTGCGTTGCTGGAATACACCAATCAGAAAGTCCATGTTGTGCCGGTAAAAATGAAGGCGGGTGATAAAACCGTTACCGTACGGATGGACGTGTTACAAAATAGCAAACCACCGGTGGTGATTAACTACCGGCTGGGTCTGAAAAAGAAGGGCTGGAAAGTTTATGATGTTAGCGTCGATGGCATCTCGCTGGTGGCTAATTATCGCACTTCGTTTGCTGCCGAGATCAAGCAGCAGGGGCTAGATGCGCTGATTGCCAGACTGGAAAAACGTAATAAAAAGGCAGAAGGATGAATGCTTCACAGTTGCTCGAAGACGGGCAGACCCTGAAAATTTCCGGTGATCTGGACAGGCAAACTGTGCCTGAACTCCTGCCGCAGCTACAGGCTCGTTTGCAGCACCATGCAGGTAAACAGGTCTGTATTAATTTGCAGGGCGTGACTCGCAGTGATAGTGCCGGACTGGCGCTGCTGGTGGAATGTCGTCGCCTGATGCGTCTGCAACAGGGAAGTCTGTGTTTTGAAGCCTTGCCGGAACAAATGCAGCATATAGCGGAAATTAGCGGCCTGACCGACTTTCTGCATTGAAAAATCACCACCTAAGCGGGTTTAGCCAGTAAATTTATTCCACAGGCTGTCTTTTTTCTACCCGTTTCCATTATATACAGGCTAAAATACGCGGCTGACTATTTCAGCAAAGAGTGTATTTGGTATGAATCCTGATGACGTAAAAAAACTTATCGAAGCCGGCTTGCCGGAGTGTGAAATTACCGTAACCGGTGATGGCAGCCATTTTGATGCTATCGTGGTGGGCGAGGTGTTTGCCGGTCTTATGCCGGTGAAAAAGCAGCAACTGGTGTATGCCACGGTCGCCGACAAAATCACCAGCGGTGAAGTGCATGCGCTATCGATTAAGACTTACACCCCAGATGAGTGGGCGACGGCCAGCAAGTTGCAGATTTCCTGATGGATAAACTTCTCATTAATGGTGGCACGACGCTACAGGGTGAGATTCGGATTTCGGGCGCGAAGAATGCCGCCCTGCCGATCATCGTTTCTACCCTGCTGGCCGATGAGCCAGTGACAATTAGTAACGTCCCACACCTGCATGACATTACCACGACCATGGAGTTGCTGGGACGCATGGGCGTGCAGATCACCATCAATGAGAAAATGAGCGTGGAGGTGGATTCCAGCACCATTACAGATCTAGTTGCGCCTTACGAATTGGTGAAAACCATGCGCGCCTCAATTCTGGTATTGGGGCCGCTGCTGGCGCGTCACGGTGAGGCGGAAGTCTCGCTGCCCGGTGGTTGTGCGATTGGCTCGCGGCCAGTGAACCTGCATATCCACGGACTGGAAGCTATGGGCGCGGATATCACGGTTGAAAACGGTTATATCAAGGCGCGCTGCAAACGCCTCAAAGGTGCCAAGCTGGTGATGGATCTAGTCACCGTGACCGGCACTGAAAATTTGATGATGGCCGCGACACTGGCGGATGGCACGACCATAATTGAAAATGCGGCGCGTGAACCCGAAGTGGTGGATCTGGCCAACTGTCTCAACAGCATGGGGGCGAAAGTCTCCGGCGCAGGAACCGACACGATCACCATTGAAGGCGTCGAGCGTCTTGGCGGTACGAGCTACAAAGTATTGCCCGATAGAATCGAGACCGGCACCTTTTTGGTGGCGGCGGCGATCACCGGCGGTAAAATAAAACTTAAAGACACTACGCCCGGTTTACTGGATGCGGTGCTGGCCAAGTTGCAGGAAGCCGGTGCTGATATTGAAACGGGTGAAGACTGGATTAGTTTAGACATGCACGGACGGCGGCCGAAATCCGTAGATATTTGCACCGCCCCCTATCCGGCGTTTCCCACCGACATGCAAGCGCAGTTCACGGTAATGAATGCACTGGCCACAGGTTCGGGGGCGATCACCGAAACCGTATTTGAAAATCGTTTCATGCATGTGCAGGAACTAGAGCGCATGGGTGCAAACATTAACCTGAAAGGCAACACCGCGTTTAGCACCGGAGTGGATGAACTTAACGGCGCGCCAGTAATGGCCACCGATTTACGCGCCTCAGCCAGTCTGGTGATTGCCGGGCTGGTGGCGCGTGGCGAGACCACCGTGGAACGTATTTACCATATCGACCGCGGCTATGAATGTATCGAAGAGAAACTGCAATTGTTAGGCGCAGAAATCCGTCGGGTGCCATCTTAAACACAGGGTCGAGTTGCGAGGGGAAAAACCCCGTTCGTCCTGAGCTTGTCGAAGGATGAATTGCTCGAACCCTAAATATATTTCATGAAAACTGTAAATAAACAATGAAAACAGAATTAACTATCGCCTTATCCAAAGGTCGCATTTTTAAAGAAACCCTGCCGCTATTAAAACATGCGGGCATTGAACCGGTGGATGATCTGGAAACCACGCGTAAGCTGATTCTGGATACCAACCGCGACGATGTGAAGCTGGTGATCATTCGCGCCTCCGATGTGCCCACCTATGTGCAGTATGGCGCGGCAGATTTAGGCATTGCTGGTAAAGATGTATTAATGGAACACGGCGGTGACGGTATCTATGAACCGCTGGATTTAAACATCGCCTGTTGCAAATTAATGACCGCAGGGTTTAAAGATGCTGAGCCAATGTTCAGAGCAGGCACGGGGCGTCTGCGCGTGGCGACCAAGTTTGTTAATTGTGCGCGGCGTTTTTATGCTGAAAAAGGCCAGCAGGTTGAGATTATAAAACTCTATGGTTCGATGGAACTCGCGCCCATCGTCGGTCTGGCGGATTGTATTGTTGATGTGGTCGATACCGGTAATACCTTGCGCGCCAATGGACTTGAACCGAAGGAACACATCGCCGACATCAGCTCCCGGCTGATCGTTAATCGGGCGTCGATGAAAATGAAACATCAGCGAGTCAAACAGTTTATCGATCTGATGGCTGAGGCTGTGAGCAAATGAAACGGCTAACGACGACCGCAGCTGATTTTTATACTGAGCTGGATGCCATGCTGGCCTGGGAAAGTGTGGCTGATGATGCTGTGCAGAGCACCGTAAAAGAAATTCTTACTGCGGTGCGTACTCGCGGCGATGCGGCGGTGCTGGAATATACCAATCGTTTTGATCGCATGCAGGTGCAGGATTTTTCTGCGCTGGAATTATCACAGGCGCGCTGCAATGCTGCGCTGGATACTATTCCTGCGGAACAACGCAAGGCTTTGGAAACAGCTGCGGAGCGTTTGCGCAGTTATCACAAGCATCAGAAAATGCAGTCCTGGTCTTATAGCGAAGCAGACGGCACGGTACTGGGTCAGCAAATTACTGCGTTAGATCGTGTGGGCTTGTATGTCCCCGGTGGCAAAGCGACCTATCCATCTTCGGTGTTGATGAATGCGATACCTGCGCATGTGGCCGGGGTCGAAGAAATTATTATGGTGGTGCCCACGCCCGATGGCGAAGTGAATGAAATGGTACTGGCTGCCGCAGCGATAGCCGGAGTGAATCGCGTGTTTACCATCGGTGGCGCACAGGCAGTCGCTGCGCTGGCTTATGGGACTGAGACTGTACCGCAGGTCGATAAAGTAGTCGGGCCGGGTAATATTTATGTGGCTGCCGCCAAGTCGATGGTGTTTGGCAAAGTCGGCATCGACATGATCGCGGGTCCCTCTGAAATACTAATTATTTGTGATGGCAAAACCGATCCTGACTGGATTGCCATGGATCTGTTTTCTCAGGCCGAACATGATGAAGATGCACAATCTATTCTGCTTTCGCCCGATGCAGATTTTCTAAATAAAGTGAAAGCCAGCATTGAAAAACTCTTACCAGAAATGGAACGACGAGAAATTATCGAAGCTTCATTGAATGCGCGCGGTCTGTTGATTAAGGTTCGTGATTTAGATGAAGCCGTTGAGCTTGCCAATCACATCGCGCCTGAACATTTGGAACTTTCCGTCGAAGTGCCACAGGCGATGGCAGAAAAAATCCGTCACGCCGGAGCGATTTTTATGGGCCGTTATACGGCGGAAGCGCTGGGCGATTATTGTGCTGGGCCTAACCATGTGTTGCCGACTTCACGCACCGCACGTTTCAGCTCGCCTCTGGGCGTGTATGATTTTCAAAAACGCTCCAGCCTGATCATGTGTTCAGCCGAAGGTGCGTCTGAGTTAGGTAAAACTGCCTCCGTGTTAGCGCGAGGTGAAAGTCTCACCGCGCATGCGCGTTCAGCGGAATACCGTATAAAGAAATGAGATTTTTGGCATAGTGAACAAAAAGATTATTAACGCAAAGACGCCAGGGCGCGAAGTTCGCAAAGAAATTCAAAATGATAAGGCTTCGCGGCCTTTGCGATCTTCGCGCCTTCGTGTTGAAGAGAAAGTTATTAGTCGCTGGATTCGTCCTGAAATCCGCGAACTCTCCGCCTACCATGTGCCGGACTCCAGCGGTTTAATCAAACTCGATGCGATGGAAAACCCCTATCACTGGCCGCAGGATAAAATTGATCAGTGGCTGGAATTAGTACGTGGCGCTGAGTTGAATCGCTATCCCGATCCGCATGCGCAAAAGTTAAAAGATCGCCTGCGTGAGGTGATGAACGTTCCTGCTGATGCATCTATTCTACTCGGCAATGGTTCGGATGAACTGATTCAAATTATTATCATGGCCTTGGCCGGTAACGGTCGCAGCGTGTTGTCGGTGGATCCGGGCTTTGTCATGTATCGCATGATCGCCGAGTTTTGCCAGATGGATTATATTGGCGTACCTTTGCGTGAGGATTTTTCGCTTGATGTTGAAGCGGTGCTGGCTGCGATTAAAGAACATCAGCCTGCGGTGGTGTTTCTAGCCTACCCGAATAATCCGACCGGTAATTTATTTGATCAGGCTGAGATGTTGCGCATTATCGAGGCCGCACCGGGAGTCGTCGTGGTCGATGAGGCCTATCATGCTTTTGCTGACGATAGCTTTATGCCGCTGCTGGATGATTATGACAACCTGCTGCTGATGCGCACGGTATCGAAGATGGGGCTGGCCGGTTTGCGCTTAGGCTTGCTTGCCGGTGCGGCTGAATGGCTGGATGAGTTCGACAAACTGCGTCTGCCATACAATATTAATATTCTGACCCAGCTCAGTGTGGAGTTTGCACTTGAGCATGCGTCGATGTTGTCTGCGCAGACGCAGAAAATAAAACAGAATCGTGCTGTTTTATATGCACAGATGCAGGCCCTCAAGGCGCTAAAGGTATTCCCCAGTCAGGCCAATTTTATTTTATTTCGGGTGCCGGAAGGTAAAGCTGATTTTGTCTTTGAACAACTGAAAGCTGAAGGCGTGTTGATAAAAAATATGGGCAAGGCGGGGGCATTGCTTCGCGATTGTCTGCGTGTAACCGTGGGTACAGCTGAGGAAAATGCCGCTTTTTTACAGGCATTGGCAAAATTAGATTTGAGTTAAAACACACTCTTTAATCTCGTGCCTCCCCGGCACAGACTTTAAATAAACTCTCCAGATAAATATAAATTGCAGCCTCACGGGGTGAACTGTTTGTACTACACTTTAGATGATTATCATTATTATCTAGAGTAAACAGTCGCATGACGGGCAAACAGCTTCAAGTAGTGAATACGCAGGATCTTGAGAAGAATCTGCTTAATCGTGAAGCTGAAATTGAGCTGTTACAGGAAACCTTTTCCGAAATTGGCAGTGAATTGGATCTTGAACGTGTGTTCCAGATTGTGGCCGAGCGGGCGCGCGATCTGGTACATGCGCAAACCCTGTTGATCCCCATTCTGGATGAAAACTGCGAAACTTATACCTACCGTGGTGGAGCTGGCCTCAATGCTGAGGAAATCATCGGTGAATCGATGCCGCTGGATTTTGGTATCTGCGGCTGGGTCTGGCGACATCGGAAAGCCTGGTGGCGAGGTGTGCTGGATGAGCTGGATGATGTGGAGCGCAACTTCTGGGAGAAGGAAGCAGGCTCGGTGATTCTGGTGCCGCTGCAGGGCAAAAATCATTTTCTTGGTGGCATTGCCGGTATTAACAAGTGTGATGAAGGGGATTTTGATCGCCGCGATCTAAACATGCTGGCGATGTTTGCCAGCATTGTCGCGATTGCGATTGAAAATGCGATGGCGGTGCAGAAGATGGAGGAAGCCCGGGAGTTGACCGAAGGTTATCAGATGCAGCTGCAACGGTTGAATCGCCAGTTGAGTGAAAGTAACCGCGAACTGGAATACCTGTCGCTTTATGATACGGTAACCGGCTTGCCTAACCGTTCCCTGTTTCAGGATCGTTTTTCTCAGCATTTCACCCTCGCACAGGCGGAGAAGCAAAGCTTTGCACTGTTACTGATCGACCTGAATAACTTCAAGGAAATTAATGAAACGTTGGGGCACGAGCGGGGTGATCAGATCTTGAAGGAAATTGCTCGTCGCTTCCTTGCTTATATTGATGGGCATAACATTCTCAGCCGCCTTGGTGGAGATGAATTTGCACTGTTGTTGATCGATGTGGAACGCACACAGAGTCTTGAGCATGCCAGCCGGTTATTACAACAGCTGGATGCGCCTTTTGAAATTGATGGTGTGACAATTGCGATGAGTGCCAGCATCGGTGTGAGTCTTTACCCCGAACATGGCGATGATGTTAGTACGCTGCTGCGGCATACTGATCAGGCTATGTTTAAAGCCAAGTCAGGCAAGCGGGGGGTGAGCCTGTATGATCCAGAAACCGATCATTCTTCTCCCGGTACACTGACCATGACGGCGGATCTACGCAAGGCGCTGGAACAACAGGAATTTGAGTTGTACTACCAGGCCAAGGTGAATCTACAGGATGGTCGTATCAACAGTGTCGAAGCGTTGGGACGCTGGCAACATCCACAGCGAGGTTTCGTGTCGCCCAATATCTTTATCAACGTGCTGGAACAAACCGGCATGATTGATCGTTATACCCATTGGGTGATAGAAACAGCGATTGAGCAAATCAAGTTATGGCAAAGTCAGCAACGAGATATTCATATTGCGGTTAATCTCTCGACGCAGACTCTGATGAATCCTGATTTCATGCTCTACCTTGAGAGCCTTGGTGACATCGCTGATGTTGGTAGTAAGTTACAGTTTGAGATTACTGAAAATCTGTTTCTATCAGAATATGATCGCCTTTGTGAAACGCTGGCTCGTGTTCGGCAGTTGGGTATCAGCCTGTCGATAGATGATTTTGGTACTGGCTATTCTTCGTTGTCACGCTTGAAAAAACTACCGGTGAGTGAGCTGAAAATTGATCGCAGCTTTGTTATGGATATGGATAAGCATCCCGATGATGAAGTCATCGTTCGTTCAACCATTGAGCTGGCGCATAATCTTGGGTTAACGGTAGTCGCTGAAGGCGTAGAAACGGAACAAACCTGTCAGCGTCTAAGAGAGCTGGGATGTGATATCGCGCAGGGTTTTTTGATCAGTAAACCGATACCGGTTGAACAGTTCGAGCGCTTCCTTGCGGAAAGGGAAGATAGTTGTTAAACGCAAAGACGCGGAGGCGCAAAGGATGCAAAGAATATTACCTGCTGCGTCAAAATAATATGCTTTGAATCTACTCCGTTCATGAATCTTCATGTGGCCGAACGCCGACCACGGCGGTGGTTCCAAATTCCTTACCCTGACGTATGCCGCGAATATGAACGGAATCCCCGGGTTTGACCTTGCTGATCAGGCGCAAGGCATGTTTGACATGATCAACCTTGTCATCGCCAATCCAGATAATAACGTCGCCAATGGCCAGCCCGGCTTTGTCTGCCGGACCATTGACGACGATGTTGCTGAGGATAACGCCAGCATCGTCTTTGAGAGCAAAAGAGCGAGCCAGCTCTTCGCTAATATCCTGAATTGCTACGCCCAGCCAGCCACGTATTACTTCACCGTGCTCGATAATCTGGATCATGACATCTTTGGCCAGACTCATAGGAATGGCGAAACCGATCCCCTGCGAACCACCGCTCTTTGAAAAAATGGCGGTGTTGATACCGATTAGTTCACCGTGGGCGGTAACCAACGCGCCGCCAGAATTACCGGGGTTGATGGCCGCGTCAGTCTGGATAAAATTTTCAAAGGTATTGATGCCGAGCATGTTACGCCCGGTGGCGCTGATAATGCCCGAGGTGACGGTTTGGCCGACACCGAAAGGGTTACCAATCGCCAGTACCACATCACCCACGCGCAGGGTTTTGCTATCGTTGAGGATGATCGCGGGGAGATTCTCAAGCTCAATTTTCAGTACTGCCAGATCGGTTTCTGGATCAGCCCCAACCAGTTTCGCATCAGCGGTTTGCCCATTTTTCAGCGCCACCTGAATTTCATCGGCGGCGGCGATGACATGGTTATTCGTGAGGATGTACCCATCAGGGCTGACAATCACCCCTGAGCCGAGGCTGGATTCTGTGTGTTGGCGAGGACGCCTTGCACTATCGCCAAAGAAATAGCGGAAAATAGGATCATTGGCAAAGGGGTGTTTACCCTCAGTAATAATTTTGCGGGTGTAGACATTAACCACTGCCGGTGCGGCACGCTCGACCGCATCGGCATAGGACACCGGGCCGGTATTGGAATGTCGACCGGGGTTGCTTTGTGTGAACTCGACCACCGGTTTTTCGTCCTGATTTTGCAGATCCGGCATCAGCGATGGAAACATGAACAGCAGGACAAAGGCGAGTGCCAGGCCGATGGTGGCAAACTGGAAAATAAACTGGATGGTTTTAGTTATACGCATTGTGCTGCATTATATTAGATAATCGAGTTCCCATATTAACCTAAGAGGAAATCCTGCGCATGGTGCAACTGAATGAGCTGGTCAATTACACAAACTCATTGCTGAGTGTCGATAGCTTTCGAGACTACTGCCCAAATGGCTTGCAGGTGGAAGGTCGCGCCGAGGTGGGCAAACTGGTTTGTGGCGTGACCGCCTGTCAGGCCTTGGTGGATGCGGCGATTGTGGCTAACGCCGATGCATTGCTGGTGCATCATGGCTATTTCTGGAAGGGTGAGGCGGAGCCAATTACCGGGATAAAAATGCGCCGAATTAAAGCACTGCTTGATGCCGGCATTAGCCTGCTGGCCTGGCATCTGCCCCTCGATGCACACCCAGAATTGGGCAACAATGCCCAGTTAGCGCAGCAACTGGGATTGATTACAGACGCTCGTTTCCCGGAACAGGATACGGCTGCGGTGGGACTGCGCGGTCGACTGGCTGAGCCAATGGCGGCCAACAAGTTTGCCGAACAGATTGAATCGGTGCTGGGACGCCAGCCGCTGCATATCGCGCCAAATCAGCGGCCGATTAAATCCATCGCCTGGTGTAGTGGTGGTGCGCAGGGCTATATCGAGGCGGCAGCCGATGCCGGGGTGGACGCGTATTTAACCGGCGAAGCGTCCGAGCAGACTTTTCATATCGCTCAGGAACGGGATATTCATTTCTTTTCCGCCGGTCATCATGCCACCGAGCGCTACGGTGTGCAGGCGCTGGCGGCGCATTTGGCGGACAAATTCGCCCTTGAGAGCGAATTTGTGGATATCTTAAATCCAATCTAAGCTCTTGAATTATTAAAGTTTATTCAGCTTGTCCTTGACCGCGGCGGCGGAATCATAGACAATACGCGCGCCTGGATTAGCAGGATAATCCGATTATTCCAGATTATCCTGAAATACTAACAACGATTCAGGTCGTTACATGTTTTTTCCATGAAGAAACAGTTAACTGTGATGCCGTTTGGTCGATCTCTCTGAGGTTTGCAACAGCATAGCGTGGCTGTTTTTTCCAAATTTTGTGGAGATGTTGAATGAGTACCAATGGCGTTGATACCAGCAGACGCCGCTTTCTGACTGCCGCAACATCGGTGGTTGGAGCAGTGGGTGCCGGGGTCGTTGCTGTGCCCTTTATCTCGTCCATGCAACCTAGCGCGCGCGCGCGGGCTGCAGGCGCACCTGTTGAAGCGGATTTCAGTAAACTTGAGCCGGGCAGTAAAATGACGGTCGAATGGCGTGGCAAGCCGGTCTGGATTGTTCGTCGTACCGAACAGAATTTGAAAGATCTGGAAGTGCTGGAAGGCAGCCTGAGTGATCCTGCCTCGGTTGAAGAACAGCAGCCTGCCTATTGTCAGAACACCGGACGCTCGATTAAGCCTGAGTTTTTGATTACCGTTGGTATTTGCACCCATCTGGGTTGCTCGCCTACCTTCCGTCCTGAAATCGCACCGGCTGATCTGGGTGCTGAATGGAAAGGTGGTTTCTTCTGTCCTTGTCATGGTTCTCGTTTTGACCTGGCTGGCCGTGTTTATCAGGGTGTCCCTGCTCCGACTAATCTGGTGGTACCTCCTCATATGTATCTCGCTGATACCCAGATTATAATTGGTGAAGATGAAGGAGCCGCATCATGAGCAAAATGACTGAGCTGATGGGCTGGGTGGATGCGCGTTTCCCCGCGACTAAACTTTGGGAAGAGCATCTTTCCAAATACTACGCGCCTAAAAACTTTAACTTCTGGTACTACTTCGGTTCACTGGCACTGTTGATGCTGGTGCTGCAAATTGTCACCGGTATTTTCCTGACCATGAACTACAAGCCGGATGTCACTCTGGCCTTTGCTTCAGTGGAATACATCATGCGTGATGTGAACTGGGGCTGGCTGATTCGCTATATGCATTCAACCG
>CAZIJT010000026.1:0-19804 GCA_964539595.1 uncultured Thiohalophilus sp.
GACAGATGCTGGAAAATTATCCCGCATCTTCATTTGTTGGCATACTGCTGTTTCTGCCTCTTTTACTATTTGTTTTTACCGGCCACAATTATAGCACCCGTTATGCAATTTTGATTTTCCCCCTGCTGTTTGTCTTACCTGCCTTATATCTGGAATTGGCCGGGTCGGGTAGAATTAAAAAATTCTATATCGCCAGCTTACCTTTTATGTCGGTCTTTAGTGTTTATCTGTTATTTGCATTTTTTACACATTTGTCAGATCAGGCCGAAGGCGATGAGCATTTCATTAACAGCTTTAGAAAAATGGAGATGGTTCGAGTTAAAATAAAGCAGCATGCTGGTGAAAACGTTCGAGTAAAACTGGTTATCGATGACTATGTTCTAAAGTCATCTGAGAGATTAAGGATTTCTACATTTGCAATGGCGGATTATTTTAATGTTTATGAGGATTATATTTTAAATAATGAAAATGGCAGTCAATCTAAATATATTATTAGGCACAAAAAAGACAGTAGGATAGATTCTTCTGCAGAAGCTTATCGTGATAACAGTATAGTGATTTATTCTATTAGATAATAACAGTATCTTTTGTTCTAAAATTTTAGCTATTTATAACCGGAAAAATTGTTATGTTTTTTTGTTTGAATTAAATTGTATGGTTTTAATGTGCGATATATAAAATTATGAAGTGGATAGTAAAAATGCTATGGTGCGTTTATTTGGAAGGGTGAGTTTAGAATCTTTTTTTGAAATAAAAATCACCAATTTAGCGGGCGGAGTGTTTACAGGATTATAATCATGAATACAACTGAACAATTAAAGAAAGAATTATGGAAACACTTTGGGACAGTTGAATATCCTGCCGAGTGGGATGGAATTGTTTATGGTGGCGGTAAATTGAGCCAAAGATTCTGGGAATATTTAACGACTATTGAATACCTGGATTTGAATTCCGATTCAGTTTTACTTGAAATTGGTGGAGGTTCTCCTAAAACAGGGTATGGTTTTTTTTCCGCAATTATTAACCAACATATAAAAAAAATAATTATTTTAGATCCGAATCTAAAAGAATCGGCAAAGAAGCCCGACAATATCGATTATGTCGTGGAAAATGCAACATATGATAATTTAAAAAATTTGCTGAATAAGCATGATGTTACGCATATATCTTGTATATCTGTGTTTGAGCATATTGAAGAAGATGTTCGTGGTGAAATGATTCGTGCTATTAACGATCATTTTAAAGGTGAAAATTTTGTCGCAACATTTGAATATCACCCCAAACAAGTACATTTTGAATCCCAACTTACAGCAAAAACAATTTCTGAACTTTTCTCACATTTCGTTAATTTTTATCTTACCGATTATTCGGCTTCTCCAGTGCTTTGTGAAAATGCCTTTGCTAAAAAACAGCGTTTGTCACTAAGGAAATGGAGAATCAAGAAAACATTTACGCCGAAATGGTATCCTGTTGCGGTTAAATTTCTGAAAAATTAATAAATAATATGTTTACGCTGCAACATTATATTTTCTGAAATTTTATGAACCACAGGAAATATGGGACTGTATGATTTGTAACATTCTTTATTAATGTGGCTGAATGAAACTCAGCTTGTGTTTCTACAGGTGTCTAATCATTTGGAAAAATATGTCAAAAGATTATAAAACAGTTGATTATCATCCGGGTCGGCTTAAGCGTCTGTTTCGAAAATTATTATGGTTAGTGGTTGTGTATTTGCCGCATCGAAGGCCGGCGACGGTTTTAACCCGAAATGGCCTTCACACATTTGATAGCAAAGATAAGACTACTGGGCGTATTTTACACGTTTACCGTAATCATGAGTTTGATGAAATGATGCTGGTAGTACAGTATCTTCGGGATAAAAAATTATTAGCTAGCGGCTCGGATGGTACGGTGATAGATGTAGGTGGATATCTTGGAATGTCTTCAACGGCATTTTTACTTGAGGACGTGTTTGGAAAAGCAATCGCCTTTGAGCCATTACCTGATAATTACCGCTTACTTAATCTGAATATTGGGAACAATCATCTTGAGGACAGACTGCAGGCATTCAATATGGCACTTTCCGATAAAAATACGGAATTGTTGTTTGAATTAAGCGACGAAAATTTCGGCGATCACCGGATTAGACATGGCAAAAAAACAACTAATGGCCATTATAATGAAGGCAAACGGAATGTGATCAGGGTTGCTGCTCATCGTTTTGATGATTTTCTTGATCAGAACCCGGATATAAATTCGGCTGATATTCGATTGCTCTGGATGGATATTCAAGGACACGAAGGGCGTTTTCTTAAAGGGGCACATAAATTTTATGATAGCAAATCCTGCTGTTCCGGTATTGGCAAAGAAGAATTTGTGACCCTGGTATCGGGCATGTATCGTAAATACGTTACCTTCGAATCAGGCTATGCAGAAGAATATTTTGACCTGAATCGCGATCCGAAGGGTGGTTCATCAGTGATGTTATGTAATTAACTGGCTGTATTATGAGGATGGGTAAAGTCTACGGATACAGGATTGATCCTGACGAACTGCAGGATATTAATCGCATCTGCGTTTTTTGTTGGGGATTATTGGGCGATGTTTTGCTGCGTATCCCTGTTATTGAGGCGTTGGCGAAACGTTTTCCAGATGCACAACTTACTATTGTTGTTGATCCTTCAGCAGTTACTGTGATTGAAAATCACCCTGCTTGCGATGAAGTGCTTCCTTTTAGTCGAGATAAGCGCAGGATAGTGCACTACGCAGTCAATTTTTTTCGTAATATTATTTGTTTGCGAAATAGAAAATTCGATATCTCGGTCAATCTTTATTCGGGTGGGTCAAGCCCTCGTGTAACCCGTTTGGTTGCTGCTCGGATCCGGCTTGGTTTTGATCATACGCGTGCTTTGCGTAGAGCCAACAACTTGTTGGTTAAGACACCTTCTTTTTGCGGCCACTGGACCAAGGCGCTAGGAATCACTTTAGAACCGCTTGGAATATGTGCCGATGAAATACGCCGGGGTAGTTCTTTTTTCTGTTCTGATATGGCAGAACAGTTCGCAATAGATTTTTTTGCTGGGATGGGGAAGAACTATTTGGCAATCAATCTAGGCGCACGTGTGCCTGAGAAGCGTTGGCCGGTTGAAAAATTCGCTAAACTTGCTACAAAAATTTCTGACAGGTACAAACTTCGACCTTTAATTTTCACCAACCCGGGTATGGAAGAATTGGTTGACGATTTCATGATGAAATATGCGGGTACTATGCCATGTAAACAAGTGCCCGTTATTTCTCTGGATAAAGTGGCTGCGCTGATGGAGCGTGTATCCGTTTTGATTACGGGTGATACTTCTCTGATGCATCTGGCTTTTGGCGTGAAATGTCCAAATCTTGTTCTATTTACCCATACGCGTCCGGAAGTGGTGGAGCCAGAGGATTGTCTACATATGCCATGTTTTATTGAGAATAAAGAATCATTGGATGAATGTGGCCTACCTTATGGGACAGCAGATATTTCGATAGAATATGCGCTGAAGAAATTTGATATGTTGCATAAAAAACTGAATTATTCAGGCGGTGCTTATGAAAAGGATTCAAATTAATGATTAAAGAACTGTATAAGCGTATACGTTACAATTTATTTGCACCGATACCGAGTGAGCGAAAAAATAAGCCGATTAAAGATCGGATAAGAAAAGTGCGTTACATTCTGTTTGGACATTTGCCATTTTTGGGTCGTAAATCTGCGCCAGGTGAAACTAGCAAGGCTCGAGCACGCCGACAAAGAGAAGGCTTTGTTGAAAAATATTGTGTAGGGCATGGACTGGATATTGGTTATGGGGGAGACCCGATTGCTATAAATGTGCGTGGATGGGATTTCGAACATGGTGATGCACAATTATTACATGGCTTAGATAATGAAAGTTATGATTTTGTCTATTCCAGTCACTTGTTGGAACATTTGCCGGATGTTGATTTAGCGTTGAATAACTGGTGGCGAGTACTCAAACCGGGCGGCTATTTAATTCTCTATTTGCCGCATAGAGATTTATACGAGAAAAAAAAGCAACTGCCATCCAGGTTTAATGATGATCATGCTCATTTCTTTTTACCTGAAGAAGATGATTTGCCCGATACGCTGGGTGTGTTACCACTCCTTAAACGTGTTCTGGGAGAATTCGAGTTGATCTATTGTAAAGTCTGCGACGAGGGTTATATCAACCCCGGTAATGAATTGCCTAGTGAAGGTGAATTTTCGATTGAGACTATAGTAAGGAAAGCAAACTGATTATTGTTGTTTGAGTAGCTTGTCAATCATTAATTCAACCTCATTGCTTGTTATGCGTTGCATTGTTCCATCTATACGTACGCGAGTGCCCCAGGGAAGCTCCTCGACTGATTTTGAAAACTTGTCTCTTACCGCTTCTGGGTAATGGTTAATAACAAGTTCAGCTGACAAATAAGGGCGGGCACGATCTGGATTAGTGCAGGCATAGAGTCCGATGACGGGGGTATTAACCGCTGTGGCCATGTGTGCGGGGCCTGAGTCAGGTGCGATTATGAGTTCGGCTTTATCGATCACTGCGAGCAATTCTTTTAAGGATGTTTTCCCGATCAGGTTTATTGGCTTGTGCCGACAAAGCTTGCTGATTTTCTCGCCGTATTTTTTTTCGAAAGCTGAGGGACCGCCGCTCAGTACCACCGGTCGTTGATATTTTTCTACGATATAATCGGCCACGGCGGCATAGCCTTCGATAGTCCAGTTACGGTAGGCCATGCTGGAGCAGGGACTGATGACAATATAGGCTGTCTCTGGCAGGCGCTTCTTTACCTGTTTGCGCGTTGATTCGCTGATGGGGATATCCCACTCTAAAATACGCTCATGTATTCCCAGTGTTTCGATAAAGCCAAAAAAACTGTCTACGACATGTTGTTTGTCAATATGGGGGATTTGTTTGTTGGTGAATAGCCATTGCAGATCACTAGCCCGTTTTCGATCAAAACCGAGTCGAATATTAGCGGAGATCAACAGGCTGGCGATACTGGCACGTAACGACATTTGCATGTGCAGCAATACATCAAAGTGTCGTCCGCGTAACTGCTGGTATAGTTGATAGTAGGCTGAAAATCCCTTTGTCTTATCAAAGATGATAAACTCAATGCCGGGTATATCGCCGACCAGGCTGTGTTCCAGTTTACCGATTACCCAGGTGAGTTTGGTTTGCGGCCAGCAGTGTTGCAGGCTGCGCACCACAGGCAGCAGATGACAAATATCACCAATAGCTGAGAGGCGTAGGATACAGAGATTGCCTGGAGTTGAACCGGTATGGACATTCATAGGTTATGAAGCTAACTGAAACTCATTCGAAAACAGAACACATCCTATACGATGCAGAGCTGATTGAAAATCCCGATTCGTCATATTTTGAGCTAGAACATTGGCGTAAGCATGATGCCTTGACGGGCACAGCCGAAGGTCGAGGGACGACGGTCTTTGTGCAGCTAGGCGGACAGGAATATGTTTTGCGGCATTACCGCCGAGGAGGAATGATCGCGCGTCTTGTTGCTGATCGCTATTTCTGGACGGGGATTTCTCAGACTCGTGCCTGGCGTGAGTGGCATTTACTGGCTGAACTTTGGAAAAGAGAACTGCCCGTTCCACAGCCTGTTGCCGCCCGTGTACAACGACAGGGACTGTTTTATCGTGCAGATATGCTTATGCGCAAAATTCCTCATACACAAACACTGGCCGATTCATTAGTGAATACTGCGCTGGGAGATACTCTCTGGGAAAAACTTGGACAGCTGTTAAGCAGGTTTCATCAGCAGGGTGTTTATCATGCCGATCTGAACGCAAGAAACATATTGCTGAATGAGCAGGGGGCGTTTTATCTAATTGACTTTGATCGAGGTTATTTGCGTAAAGCAGATAAAGTTTGGCAGCAGGCAACTATTTTGCGGCTCAAGCGTTCGCTGGATAAGTTTTCTGAAAAGGCAAAAAAAGATAAAACGGCTTTTTATTTTACTAAAGCAGACTGGCAGATGCTGTTGCAGGCTTACGAAGCAAATAATTTAGGGTAGAGTCGGTAGATTTCCTGAAGATAATGTTGTGCTATTTCATGGTTCTTACGGCTAAGCGCTCGTCCATTTTCACCATACTGCTGGGCTATTTCCGGATCAGCTAGCCATTGTTTTATTAACCTGCCTAGCGCTTCTTCGCTTTCGGCACAGGTACCTGCCTGTTGCTGTAGAAACAGCCTGGCTTCATCACGAAAGTTGTCCATATGCTGGCCAAATATCACCGCCTTTCCCTGTTGTGCAACTTCGAGAATATTTTGACCACCCTTCTCGACAAAACTTCCTCCCATGATCACAAACTCTGAGCCGGCTATAAAGGTGGGCAACTCGCCAAAGGTATCAGCGATATAGATTTGTGTTTCTGCCGTGATGCATTCGTTTTTACTGCGGATGGCAATATTGGATGTGAGTGAAGACAGATCCTGTACTATCTTGTTTAGTCGTTTAGGATGGCGTGGAACAATAATCAGAAGGTAATCATTTTGTTTTTGCGCCAGCCATTGTCGAGTAATTATTTTTTCTTCGTTTTCCCGGGTGGAGGCAGCGAGTACATAGGGACGATCAAAGCGCATGGGTTTGGCAATATTTTTTGTTGCTGAAGAATATTTTATATTGCCGATGATCTTGATCCTTTCCTTTGGTAAGGAGAGTGAGGAAAAATTTATGGCATCCTCTTCTGAGCGAGCAAGTACTGCATGAATATTTTCTATCGCTGTACAATAGAGAGCGTGAACCCATTGGGGGGTATTTAATGTGCGAGAAGATAAGCGGCCATTGATGGTAGTTATTGTAACTCCATATTGAAAGCAAGCCTCGTACAGATTTGGCCAGATTTCGGTTTCAACGATCAGGGCGCAGGCTGGTTTAATGCAGCGCAGGAAATGACTAACTGACCACCACAGATCAAGAGGAAGATAGCCACAATTCACGCTGTCCGGCATTTTATCGCGGGCAGTTTTCTGACCGGTAAGGGTAGCCGTGGTGAGGTAAATATTGAGTGCCGGGTTTTTTTCCAGCATGAGTTTAACTAGTGGTAATACAGCATTAACCTCCCCCACGGAGGCCGCGTGTATCCAGACTGGTGCTTTTCTTTGAGGCTGAAATGATAGCCCCAGGCGTTGTAGAAAATAGTTTTTGTCATTGCCTCGCCAGGCCATCCAGCCGGTATAGAGTATGGCTGGCAGGCTTAGGGCAAACAACAGGCGGCTGTATCGACGCAGGCGTTTATCGCGCCTGAAGGGATAAAGTTGAGCCATGCCAAAGGGGCGGGTTTTAAAGCGCCGATGTACCCATAAGTATTGTTCTGGTGCTAGCCGTACCCCATCTTCAATGGCCTGATTAATATGCGTTGCATCGGCAAGATCATCGCCACTGGGAAAATTTTCCAGTGGGGCTTGCAGGGTAATAGCATAACCTTGATTGCCGGGCAAACGTCTTGAGGAAAACGGTAGCACGATAGCGCCGGACAATTGTGCCATGCGTGCGCTGGCCGTGAGGCTGGCTGCAGATATCCCCATGAAGGGCGCGAACACCGTGCCTTGCCGACCAAAATCCTGATCCGGGGCATACCAGCAGGTTTTACCCTGTCTCAGGGTACGAATGATCTTACGCATGTTTTTACTGGGAATTAAATCGGCAAATGTTTTTTTCCGTGCCTGTGCCATGACGGCTTCGAAGAGTTTGTTGTGCGCGGGTTTATAAATGCCAACACCATGAACATAGCGGGAAATTAGCCGTCCGCCGAGTTCGAGCGTGGTGTAGTGACCACCGAGTAGAAGGATGCCTTTGCCGGTATTTTGTGCGCGGCGTAAATGTTCAAGGCCTTCGATACGATGCAGGGTTTTCAGCCGCGCATTACTGGCCCACCAGGCCAGCGAGGATTCAAACAGAGCCATCGCAACCGAACGCAGGTTGGCGCGAAGCCGTTGACGTTGTTGTTGGGGCGTCAATTCAGGAAAGCAGAGGCGGATATTAATTTGCGCAATGCGTCGTTGCGAGATGGGTAAACAATAAAGCAGGCTGCCAAGAATATTTCCGAACGCACGCAATATCGGTAAGGGCAGAAAATGACATAGCCATAGAAAGCCCAGCCCCAGCCAGGTTGGCCAGTAGCGGGGGGCAAGGAATTTCTTAATGGGAAAAGGGATCTGTTGGCTCAAGTTTGATCAGGCAAATAGTGGCACAGGCTTATTTTAGCGTATAAGTGCAGATAGTGTTTTGAAGTCAGGATGGGATGCATCCCGCAGCCACTCGAACAACAGGGATTCGGTATTGCTAACAATAATATCGGCCTGCCGCAGGCGTGATAGTGCATTTTTATGATGATAGTGGTGTCGAGAGGCAAGTGCGTCCTCAATCACAAATACCTGATAATTTTTTGCCTGTAACTCTAATGCTGTTTGCAGGACACAGACATGGGTTTCCATGCCGCAAAGTATGATCTGGGGACGTTCTTTTGTTTTTAGTGCCGTTAGAAAACCCCTGGCATCGCAACAGGAAAAGCTGGTTTTCTCAATCGCAGTCTGCGGTAAAAATTTTTGCAGTCGAGTATCTGTTGAACCGAGTCCGCGCGGATATTGTTCGCTATGTAATATCGGAATTTGCAGGCTGGTGGCAGCTGCGCAGAGGCGTGTGGTGTTCTCGATCTGTTGCTGCCTTATTGTTTCCGGCATGGCGGCGGCCAGCCGGGTTTGCACATCAATCACCAGCAGCAGACTTTGCCCAGCATCGGCGAGTGCTGGATTGGGCATATTATTGCAGCCAGCGACTAATGGCATTGACCGCATCATCACTCAGCGTACCTGCCGCCTGACGTAAGGCAAGAGTTTCCAGAATATAGGCATAGCGTGATTTGGCGTAGTCGCGTTCAGCGCGGAAGACTTCACGCCGTGAGTTGAGTACATCGACGGCAGTACGTGTGCCCACTTCATAGCCGGCTTCAGTGGCTTCCAGTGCGGTTCGGCTGGATTTTAATGCCTGCTCATAGGCTAGAACCTGACTGATATTGGCCAGCACATTGAGGTAAGCGCTACGGGTTTGATTCTCTGTGCTGCGGCGCTGACGCTCATAGAGATCCTTCGCCTGATTATATTTATAAGCCGCCTGCGATGTTTTTGAACTGATCAGTCCACCCTGATAGATGGGCAGGTTGAGTTGCAGGCCGATACGGGATTCTTCCTGATCTCGACCGGTAAAGCCGACAAAAGCGCCGCCATCGGAGGATGAGTACGTTTGGCTGGCAACCAGATCAAGCGTGGGATAATGCCCCGCTCGTTGACGATTGATTTCCTCGCGGGCGATGTGCATGGCCTTTTCCGCTGCAATCAGACTTAGGCTTTGCTGGTTAGCAATCTCGGTCCATTGCTCAATGTCTTGCGGATCAGGCCTGACTAACGGAGTTTTTGCTGAGAGCTGGGCAATATTTTGTGGGTGCTGGCCGGTAATTTCACGTAGGTTCTCACGGGTAATGGCAAGCAGGTTTTCAGCGGCAATGGTTTGCGCAACAGATTGATCATAGCGAGCCTGGGCTTCATGCACATCGGTAATAGCGGTGAGGCCGACTTCAAAGCGCTGTTTGGTCTGATTGAGCTGTTCCGCAATCGATTTTTTTTCGGCGCTGGCAAAGTCCAGATTGTCGATAGCGCCGAGCACTTCAAAATAGCGTTGTGAGACGCGCAGAATCAGTTCCTGTGCAGCATTGTTGAAATTGGCGGAAGCCTGGGCAACCTGATAATCGGCCTGTTTATACTGGACGAAATAGTCATGCCGGTAAATCATCTGTTTCAGGTTAAGGCCATAGCTGTTGCTGTTGTAGTCATACTTCGTGTCAACACCTGCATCCGTGTATTTCTGGTTGATATTGGTGTAGTTGGCACCGAGGCTGATAGCGGGTAGAAACAGTGCAAAGCTCTGATTTTTGATCTCCTGCGTTGCCAGAAATTCCTGTTTTGCGGCGGCAAAAGTTGGATCATTTTCTAAAGCTAGTTTATATACGTCGGTTAGATTTTCAGCCTGTAGTGGTGAAGAGGCCAGCAGGCTGATGGCTAAGTAAATTAAAGTTTTGCGCATAATTTTAGATACTCTTTTTCTTAACGTGAGCGCGAGCAAGTTCGCTGTGTTATTGCATGTTGAGATGGACACTTTAACCTGCCAGACGTTGGCGTCAGAGGATAAAACGCTCTGGTTGCTGGACATTTTTTAGTGAAGGGAGTTCAGTTTCAAACAGAATTTCATGTGACCAGTCGGTGTTTCCCAGCCGAGTGACCAGCGTGGCTTCCATTACTGGAGCATCGCCAATAATCGCAAACAGGCGACCGCCTATAGTCATCGATTCCAGAAAAGCACGGGGTAGAATCGGCAGCGAACCGGTGATAGCAATAGCCTCATACATGTGATGGCTGTTCCAGCCCTGAGCCGCATCACCTTCTTCCAGCTCGGCGTTTCTGATATTGTGTGCGCGTAGTTTTTCTCCGGCCTGTTTTAGCAGGCGAGGCATAATTTCAACGCTATAAACTTTTTTCGCCTGCTTTGCCAGCAAGGCTGTGACATAGCCGCTACCGGTTCCCACTTCCAATACTTCCTCGTCAGGCTGGACGGCCAGTGCCTGTAGCATGCGGGCTTCAACCTTGGGGTTCATCATTATTTGTTCTTCATCCAGCGGGATATTCATATCGACGAAGGCCATGTTGCGCATAGCGGGGGGGACAAAATCCTCGCGCGGTACCTGTTTCAGAAGTTCAAGTAGCTGATCATCCAGTACTTCCCAGGTGCGAAGCTGTTGTTTGATCATGGTGTCTCTGGCGTGTTCAATATTCATTTTTTAGTCCACATTATGAGTAAAAACCCGGTATTTCAAAGGATAAAATGTGCAGGCCAGTGGCGCAAGCAACAGCAGGGGGGCTGCCATCATGGCTTGCATATTCCTGATCTATCATATAAGTTAATTTACCACGCTAGGGGTGCCCATCGTAGATCTAATTCGGTCAATTAGTGGCCGAAGAAATATCTGGGCTGAGATAAACCCTTTGAACCTGAACCGGCTGATACCGGCGGAGGAAATGCGTTCATTTCCTGCCGTGGCCTGGTGATCTAACATCCTAACGAAATTACAGGACAGTGACCATGAATGCAATCCCCGATAAATTCCTGAGCAAGACCGCTAAATTAAATCAGGCCTCGGTTCAGTCTTTTCCTAATTCTAAAAAAATCTATGTTGAAGGCAGTCGCTCGGACATCCGCGTGCCGATGCGTGAAATCAGCCTGACTGACACTCCTGCCATCGAAGGTGGCAGAGTGGAGACCAACCCGCCGGTGATGGTTTATGACACCTCGGGTCCCTATACCGATCCGAGCGTTGAGATTGATATTCGCAAGGGCTTGGCGAATGTGCGCAGCGGCTGGATTGAAGCGCGGGATGATACTGAGCAGCTTGTGGATCAAAGCTCGAAGTTTGGTCGCCAGCGGGCGGCGGATACGTCGCTCGATAATTTACGCTTCGAACATCATAAGCGTCAGCCGCGCAAGGCGAAGGCTGGCGCTAATGTCTCGCAAATGCATTATGCCCGTCAGGGGATTATTACCCCGGAAATGGAATATGTCGCCATTCGTGAAAGTCTGCGTCTGGACGAGTATCGTGCGCAACTGGCCGAACAGCATCCCGGCCACAACTGGGGCGCGAATCTGCCCGATGCAATTACACCTGAGTTTGTGCGTGATGAAATTGCCCGAGGGCGCGCCATTATCCCCGCCAACATCAATCATCCCGAACTGGAACCGATGATCATTGGTCGTAATTTTCTGGTGAAAATTAACGGTAACCTGGGAAATTCGGCGGTCACTTCCAGCATTGAAGAAGAAGTGGACAAGATGACCTGGGGGATTCGCTGGGGCTCAGATACGATTATGGATCTGTCTACCGGCAAAAATATTCACGAAACCCGTGAGTGGATAATTCGTAACTCGCCCGTTCCCATCGGCACGGTACCGATTTATCAGGCGCTGGAGAAGGTCAACGGCAAGTCCGAAGATCTGACCTGGGAGTTATTTCGCGACACCCTGATTGAGCAGGCTGAACAGGGGGTGGATTATTTCACCATCCATGCGGGTGTGTTATTGCGTCATGTGCCGCTGACGGCGAAACGGGTAACCGGTATCGTCTCGCGAGGTGGCTCGATCATGGCCAAGTGGTGTCTGGCGCATCATCAGGAAAATTTCCTGTATACGCATTTTGAAGATATCTGTGAAATTATGAAGGCCTATGACGTGGCTTTCTCGCTAGGTGATGGACTGCGCCCCGGCTCGATTGCCGACGCCAATGATGAGGCGCAGTTTGGTGAGCTGGAGGCGCTGGGCGAGCTGACCAAGATTGCCTGGAAACACGATATTCAAACCATGATTGAAGGCCCGGGTCATGTGCCCATGCACATGATTAAAGAGAACATGGACAAGCAGCTGGAGTGCTGTGATGAGGCACCCTTTTATACGTTGGGGCCACTGACTACCGACATTGCCCCAGGCTATGATCACATCACCTCAGGTATTGGTGCGGCGATGATTGGCTGGTACGGCTGCGCCATGCTTTGTTATGTGACGCCCAAGGAACATCTCGGCCTGCCCAATCGGGATGATGTGAAAGAAGGCATTATTACCTACAAAATTGCCGCCCATGCCGCCGACCTGGCCAAAGGCCATCCCGGTGCGCAAATACGAGATAACGCCATGTCGAAGGCGCGCTTTGAGTTTCGTTGGGAAGATCAGTTTAGTCTGGGTCTAGATCCTGATCGGGCACAGGCCTTTCATGATGAAACCATGCCTAAACAGGCGCATAAGGTTGCGCACTTTTGCTCTATGTGCGGGCCGAATTTCTGCTCAATGAAAATCACTCAGGACGTGCGTGATTATGCGGCGGCACAGGGGCTAAATGAAACAGAGGTGCTGGAAAAAGGCATGCAGGAAAAAGCCCAGGAATTTATTGATGCAGGATCTGAAATTTACCGGGATGTTTCAGAAAAAACAGCAGGCTAATTGGCTTGTGATTTTCTGACATTGAGGAAACAGCAAAAATTATGCCGACTTTAGTTGTTTGGCGTTAAGAAATAAATAATCACATTTGCGTAATTATTAGCTATACTGCTCGCAACTGTAGTGCTGCATTATTGAATAATAATAGGCACGCGGTAACCGGGGGAGGAAGAAATTGACTCTACAGTTAATTTTTATTCTTTCAAAAAATAGAGTCCAGAAGGACTTAAACAAGACGTTGTATTTGGTACCGAGGTTGTTTTTATGAGTAACGGAACTGTAAAGTGGTTTAACAATTCAAAAGGGTTTGGTTTTATCGCACCGGAAGATGGAGGTGAAGACGTATTCGTTCATTTTTCTGCAATTACCGCAGAAGGTTATAAATCTTTGAACGAAGGTCAGACGGTAACATTTGAAGTCGAAAGTGGACCTAAAGGTTTGCAAGCCTCAAATGTAGTTCCTGTTTAAGATTTTCCGCAGGGGGAAGATCCTGTAGTTTCAGTATGAATTAGAAACTATAGAAAAGTGCTCCGCTAATTTAAAAATAGAATTTAGGCGCACTCAGGTTACTTCATTTTTTTAGACTAACTGCGATTATTATTCAGCTGAGTTTGAATAATAGTCGCAGGCCAAGTTTCTATTGTCCTGAATATCTCAGGCTATCTACTTAAACGGTATTTTTAATGGTCTGTTTTAGGCCATGAATGACCTGTGCGGCCAGCTCTTCAGGGACAAACTTGGTCAATACGGCATTGGCTCCGCAGTTTTCTGCGCGTTCTGTATTGATAGCGCCATTGAGTGAGGTGTGCAGAAGAATATACAACTCGGCCAGAGCCGGGGTTTGACGGATTTGCTGAGTCAGACTGTAGCCATCCATTTCCGGCATTTCGATATCTGAAAGCACCAGACTGATAGCATCGGCTGGATCAGCATTATCTACGTTTAATTTCATTAAAATCTCAATAGCGTCTTTGCCGTCTCGCGCCATCACATAGGGAACTTGCAGTGAATCCAGTGTGCGCACAGTCTGTGTTCGCGCCATGGCCGAATCATCCACTACTAAAATTCGCTGACGTCGATTTTGGGCATCGAGTCCCTCGGTTGATATTTGAGCATACTCGCCATCAGTGACTGAATCGAAGGTGGCAATAATACTTTCCAGATCCAGTACCTGCACCAGCGCATCATTTTCCTGGGTGACGCCCGAAGTATATGTTGATGTTCCCAGTGTGTTCGGTGGCGGCAGGATGTCTTTCCAGTCACGATGAACAATGCGATCAACTCTGCTTACCAGAAAGCCGTGTAGGCCACGATTAAATTCAGTAATGATTACTGAAGTCTGAACGGATGTGGAGGCCGAGGTTTGACCAATGGCTTTGGCGAGGTCAATAACCGGCAGCGTGATCCCCCGTAGGTTAGCGACACCACAAATAACTGGATTGGCATTGGGCAACTGAGCCAAGTTTGGCAAGGGGATAATTTCTTTTACTTTAAGCACATTGATACCAAAAGGTAATCGGGAATGAAGATAAAATAAAAGGATTTCAATCTGGGCAGATTTCTGTTCAGTTGCGAAAGATTGCTGGAGCGTGGTCATAATAAATATACTCAATAGATGACGTATTGGTTATCGGTTGGCTAACTGAAAACTTGATTACACATAAAATATGGGCATAAAAAAGGGGAACCAACTGGGTTCCCCTTTTGTTCTTTTTTACGTTGTCGTTAGAACTGTGGTGACTTCATTAATTCCACCAGTGCTTCTTTTTGCGCGCTGCTAATTGCGGTGCTGCCATCAGTCGTACCATTAATATTGCCAGCAATCGCTACCAGGGCATCTGAAAAAGCTTTTTCCAGTGCGTTATCGGCATCCATGTCACCGCCCTGTGAACCAAAGCGTACAAATTCCTGGATCATGACATCAAATTGAATTTGAAATAATTCTTTGTAGGGGCTAGGAATGGCATTATAGTCGTTACGGGTTTGACCTGCTAAATCTCCAGGAATGGCAACCGTGTCTTGAGTGTAAGACAAACCACCACCAGCTGTTGTGATAGTGGATACCCAGTCAGTTGGAATAACCATCATAATCGGCCAGTTTACTGTGCCACCGCCATTTTGGCTGAACTTGAAGTTGCTGGTTGGAATACAGGTAGACGAACCTGATCCCATTGCAGTACATATGTTGGCAATCATGGTAACAATGCGGGCATTGCTTGCCGATGTGCTAGTGCTAAAGGTACTAAATGCCGCATCCATGGTACTTGTCATCGTGGCATCTGCTGTACTCACATCACTGCTAGTTTCTGAACCATTAAACACCTTATCAAACTCGGCAAAGGCGTTGCTCATGGTGGTTATTAGAGTGTTTGCGGCTGTTGTAAAGGTTGTCAGATCTGTTCCGCTGGCACCCAATGCGGTTAATGCCTGAGTGTATTTTTCAATGGCTCGATCTGCTCCGAGTTTTTGGATGCCCCCACCAACAGAAGAGTTAATTGATTGAGCCGTTGCTGCAGAAAGATTACCATTACCCGCTGCGGTCGTGATTAATGGAACTGCAATGGAGCCCATGGCATTGAATGCTTCCATAATGCGATCCTGACTGAAGCCCGCGGTGGTTGCCGCCTGAACAAGGTAACTTAATAGCTGGGCTGCGGCTTCACCGCGTTTGGCGGCTTCAAGGGTGGAATCATTGGTGCTTGAAACATCCACCGAGTCTTTCAGCAGTTTACTGTAGCCGGTATCGGGATCTGCCAGCAGGGAAATAATTTTGTTGCGGTAGCTTAGTAACTGGGCGGTGGTTACACCCTTGCCGGTCATGTCGTCCACAAAGCCGCCTGCCCCGGCAATGCCCTGATAACAGATGTCAGCCATCGTTGATAGTTCAGCTTCAGTAATGCCTTCAGAACGAACAATCGTAAAGCCAAATATTGCCAGGATGGGGTCATCTGAACCGGCGGTTGCAAACGCTGCAATTAAGGCATCAGCCTGTTTCTGGGTAACACCGGATATTCCTAAAGGCAATCCATTACCCGCATCAGGACAGGGAACCAGACTTCTACGTTCTACCGCATCACTGCTGTTAGTGAGGGTGATGACCATAAAGTTACAGCTGCTGTTGTCCGGGATGCCGCTATCGAATGAGAAGCTAAGTTTTCCATCAGAGTCAGCCGTGGCGGTGGTGAAAATTTCGAGTGAGGTGCTATCTGCGGTCAGGCTGCCATCGCTGTTAATTTTTTCTATAGTAATCGTATATTGTTCGCCAACTGTCAATGCCAGCGCCGGGTTACCCGTACCTAGTAGCAACAATAGGGAAATAATTGATAGAGATAAATACTTCGGCATATCGATATCCTTGTTAATCACATTATTTATTGAGCGCTGCCGGATGCGGATGTACTTTCACTACTGCCACCGCTGCTACAGGCTCCTGTTCCAAGAGCAAAGCTGATAAGCAAGATGGAAGATAACAGTCGGATTAAACGTGAGATGCTGGAGCCGGTTTCTTTTTTAAGCATGAGAATTTCCATTTTTGAAAATAGTGAAAGATAGCTGTTACTTTGTGGTTTCGGCGGGAAATGAAAATACTTTAATCTCTATGCATTGGGTATAATTCCCCGCTGCTTGTAGCGAAATACTGTCGTAGGTGCGGCTTTAGCCGCACATGTTCGCCTGAAGGCGAACCTACAATGGATACCTGTCTGCTTGCGGCGGGGAGATTCATTCAGTAAACGCCACGTTGAATAGCGCGTCAGTCATACACATACCTGTGGGTTGTTTATGCGCTCCGTTTGATGCCAGATAGAACGGCAGTCAGCGCACGGTCAAGAATAGGAATGTCATCAATGACTTTTGCTCGACCGCAGCGCAGATCGGCGGCAAGACCAAACAGAGTTTTGTCGGCGACTACGTCAAATTTCCAGTTAAGGAAGGTGTATTCACCGAGCAGCTCGCTTTTCCATGCCAGTTTGGCGCGCTGGGCATTGCCCTTGTCATCAAAAAATTCAACCCACTTACCGGCGTCAAGATGACGAGCGATATCCAGATATTCATCTTCAGGATAATTCTCGGCGCTATCAGGTTCTTCCCAGCTACTGAGTACGATATCTTCCATAATTTCTCGGTCTTCGCTGTCCCCATCAGAATCTTCGAGAACATCGTTGAGCATGTCTTCCAGCTCAGAAAGGGAGGCAACCTGCTGTTCCATATCTACAATAGTTTGTTCAATTTCTGATGACGAATTATTTTCAGCATGTTCTGTGCTACTGGCAATGCTTGAGCTTATGTCGGTATTTTCAAGTGCATTGAGATCCTGCTCGATAGCAGATAGCCGATCAATGGGATCACCGTCAGTGTCAGGTTCTTCGAACAGGAAGAAAGAAGCCTCGGGGTTTTGTTGTTGAATACTACTCATGGCGGCATCATCTTCGGCTAAAGTTTCTTCACCCTGATGCAACAGACCTCGCACGCTGGCCAGATGCCAGGCTTCCAGAGCATTAAATAGTTTGTCGGTCTTATCCTGTGGGTAATCAATATTGGCCAAACCATCGCGCAGGGTATGAATCAGTTGTTTGATGATGTTGCCAAGTTTCTTTTTATCCATTGACATTTTCTTGGGTTCGACCGACCAGGCCAGCACATCAATAAATCGTAACTGGTTTTTCCACAGCGCTGAACTTTCACCCTCGTTTAGCCAGGTGTGCAACATCACATCACGCCAGGGGCCCTGAATAATTTTCTCAATTTGTTCGGGAAGTTGTTTGCCAGATAGAACTTCTTCGAGCGTTTCTTTTACCCATGCCTGTGCAAGAGCCACTTCTTCTTTGCGCTGAAAAACGGCGAGTGCAGACTCTTCTGCAGAATTTTCACGCTCATGTTGTTCATCTAAAAAGATAGTAAATTCTTCCAGCACCTGGGTAAATATGCTGACATCATCTTCGAACTCGGTAATGATTTTTTCAACAGCCTGCTTGATCTGTGTGCTGATCGGATTGTTTTTATTTTGTGTGCTTTCATCAAGGCCCATCCCAGCCTTGGCTAATACATTCAGGAGTACGCGAGCAGGGTGCCCCTGAGTGCTAAAAAATTCCTTATCGATAACAGCAACTTTCAGCATAGGAATTTGCAGTCGTGCGATTTCAGCTTTTGCGACTGCAGGCAGATTTTCATCATCGAGAATAAATTCAAACAACATCGAGACAACATCAATAATGCCATTATCAACCTCGTTAAGACTAACCGGTTCTCCAGCTACTTCGGCTACCTGATTGACCAGCAAGGTTTTTATATGAGAGCTAACTTCCTGCGGGGTGCCACCGGTGGGCAAGCTGGTATTGCTGACAGATTGAATTTGACTTAGCGCACTCAGTACCTGTGTAGTGGAACCGGTGGGGAGTCCGGCCACAGCTGAGCCACCATGAAAACCAGCAGCACTCATGCCAGCGCCGATTGGTGCAGCGTGTCCCATTGCAGGCGAGTGAGCTATGCCTGCCTGTGCGAGCAGTTGTTGCAAAGGAATTAATATCTCGGAGCCTTCTGGGTTGCTATTGAAGTCAAACGGTTGATCTGAATGGATTGGAGTTTCAGCCGTATCCGTTGCAGTAGTCGAACCAGACAAGTCCCCTGATGATGGGCGTTGTGGCATGCGTGTTCTAATTTTGGGCATGATGCCCGCTTCAATAAAGCTGTTATTAACGGCCTGATACAGTGAGCCAATGGTTTCGTTAACATGCTGGTCAAACAGTTTAAAAATAATCAGTTTGATCTTAATTTCAGTATCCAGAGTCTCGGTGGCATCCTTGAAAGCCAGACACAGATTTTCAGGGTCAAGAGGATTAGTGTCAGCGGTTACTTTGATACCGGGAGCAATTTGCATCATGCGTTGTTCAATTGCGTAGATTTCCTGAGAAAAATTAGAGCGAATTTTGCTGGTCAGAGTACTGATAGCCAGCGATTCTTCCAGATCAACTTCTTCCATGAGAGACAGATTTTCACAAGATAGATCGCTGTCACTTAGTGTGGTTGCCTGAGATTCAGGTTTTGGGTTCCAGAAATTGGTAAATAAATTTTCTATATTTTTTCGGTAATCAGATTCAATATTTTTTCGCTTTAGTCGCACTATGCGCATGGAATCAAAATAGACGGATTGATCGGTGTTGTTATCGGCTTTTTCTGCCATTTCAAATAGACGATCATCCGCGCCATCCAGCATTTGCTGCATCAATGTTCGCGCATAGGTAACACTCTGCGTTTTAAATGTCTCCAGGAGTTTTTGTGCTTTAACCCGTTCAGCAACGTTGCTATGCGCGGGATGGCTGTCGAGAGAAACTACTTTTGGCTGTGTGCTCATAGCTAACCTGTCTGCATAAAAATGTAGAATGAAGTCAGGGCAGTGACGCAGTAGATATGCTCGGAACGTGCATAGTGGCCGTTCCGGTAGCTCCGCGGTCATGGACTGCAAATGGCAGTCTTTAGATCGGTAGCTTTGCGTCTCCGGTTTTCACCGGGTTTGCCCAAGTGTTGTTACGCTTTTAATTATCGGTATGGATGGTGGGATTGTGTAGCTGGAAAATGTCAACTGCATCACAATTAAGGAAGGCTGATTTTTCCAGCCTTCCTTAGCCCAGCTTAGAAATTATTTTGAATAAGGACTTCATCCATCTCCAGTTGCCCGGGTCGAGGCCAGGCTTGCTGGGTTTTT
>CAZIJT010000026.1:19904-23450 GCA_964539595.1 uncultured Thiohalophilus sp.
AAGGACTTCATCCATCTCCAGTTGCCCGGGTCGAGGCCAGGCTTGCTGGGTTTTTTTGCCAATGGCCAGCATCATGCAGATTTCATGATCGGCAGGCAGCTTGATGAGTTTTGCCACTGCGGCATAATCAAACCCATCCATTGGGCAACTGTCATAATCTAATGAACGTGCCATCAGCATTAGCGACATGGCGATGATGCCACAGGAGCGCATGCCTTCATCGCGTTGCACCTGTTCCTTTTCATTATAGTAATTTTGAATAGCGGGAAGCATAAATTCCTGCACTTCGGCGGGGGCGTCCCGCCAGTAGCCAGCTGGATTTTTTTCCCAGGCTTTGTGATCAAAGCAGAGCACGAGCAGTTCGGAGGCTTCGGTGACCTGTGCCTGATCCCAGGCGGCTTTGCGAATAGCCTGGCGTTGCGCACTATCTTGTATACGTACAACTCGCCAGTGCTGGATATTGAAAGCAGTGGGAGAATACAAAGCATGGTGAATCAGACTGTCGAAGGTTTCAGCGGGCATCTTGTGCGTAGGATCAAAGTGTTTAATCGCACGGCGTGTTGCCAGTGCTTCGCTGACTGAAATATTTTTATCATTATTCATGCAGGTTCTCCTGTGGGTTATCTGTGTTGTAGTGAATGGCATTGAGAAACAGGCCAATCAGTTGCGTGATAAGATCGGGCAAACATATATCCTGATAGCGGCTGGAGTGAAGTATACATTTGGCATAGAGGGCTTCGCGCACCATACCTTGAAACAGGAGTCCTGCGCTGCGTGGGTCAATTGGATTGATCGTATTGGTGGTTTGTTCGCGCATGCCGTATTCAATGTAGTCGGTAAAAGATTTCCAGCGGCTTTCAAAAAATTGCTGGGCAATCTCGGCACCTTCCAGCGTACTCAGCATTTCCATTTTCAAATAATCGGGATCGCGCTCAACGCTCTCGGCAAACACCAGGGTCATGCGCAGTAAAATGCTGGCAAAATCATCCGGCTGTTTAAGTGCTGCATCAACGTAGTTTTCCCGCTGTGCGCTCAGTGTTTCCAGCACCTCACCATAGAGGGCTTCCTTAGAAGGAAAATGCTGGTAGAGCACAGCCGGGCTTACCCCGAGGCGGCGGGCAATTTCATCGACCGCCACCCCGTGATAACCCTTGTCGGCAAACAGCACCTTGGCCACCGCTATTATTGAAGCTCGGCGTTCAGCGGCTTTTAGACGTTTGGCCATTGTCTACTTCCTGTTAGTGTTTTTTCAGTAGAAAAATAAACTCTCCCTCGACTTCTGATGAAGAGAGTAGCTCATTGCCGGTTTGTTGGCAGAAGGCCTCTAAATCCTTGACTGAGCCGGGATCGGTGGCGCGAATTTGCAGTATCTCGCCCTCTGCAAGCGCATTCAGGGATTTCTTGGCTTTGAGGATGGGAAGCGGGCAGTTCATGCCGCGGGCGTCGAGTTCAGCTTGATGAGTGTTCATGGTCAGCTCCTTTTGTTAACTAAGTGAACGTTTATTAACTTACGATGAAAAACAGAGCCTGTCAAGCTAGCGGTGTGAGATTAGGATAAAATGCGCGGATGTTGAATTTTAATGAAGTCAGTCTCTGGCGCGGTCCGCGCGAATTAATACATAACCTGACAGTAAGTATTCACTCAGGTGAAAAGGTAGGGATTACCGGGGGTAATGGGGTGGGCAAGTCCAGCCTGTTTGCGCTGATCCTGGGTGAGCTGCAAACCGATCAGGGCGACTTCAGTCTGCCACCGCAGGCGGTGATTGCCCATGTGGCGCAGGAAATCCCGGCAGTAGAGAAAGCCGCAATTGACTATGCCATCGATGGTGATCTCCCACTCCGTGAGATTGAGGCGCAGTTACAGCAGGCGCAACAACAGGGTGATGGTGCGCGGGAAGCGCAGTTACATGCCGAACTGGATACTATTGATGGTTATCGCGCACGTAGCCGGGCGGCGGTGCTGTTGAGCGGACTGGGGTTTAATCAGGAAAAACAGGCGCAGGCAGTAAGCCAGTTTTCCGGTGGCTGGCGTATGCGTCTGAATCTGGCGCAGGCCTTGATGTGCCGCTCAGATATTTTACTGCTGGACGAACCCACCAACCATCTGGATCTGGATGCCGTGTTGTGGCTGGAGGATTGGTTGGCGGCCTATGCGGGTACGCTGTTATTGATTTCGCATGATCGTGATTTTCTCGACAAAATTTGCAACCGCATCGCCCATATCGAACACCAGCAATTGATCCTTTACCGTGGCAACTACAGTGATTTTGAACAGGCGCGCGCGCAACACCTTGCCCAGCAGCAGGCTATGTTTGAAAAACAGCAGCGTGAACGGGCGCAGATGGAACGCTTTGTCGAACGCTTTCGCGCCAAGGCGACCAAGGCGCGGCAGGCGCAAAGTCGGCTCAAGGCGCTGGCGCGGATGGCAGATATCGGTGCGGCGCAGGTGGACTCGCCGTTTCATTTTTGTTTTCCCGCCGAACAAACCCATGCTTCGGTCTTGCTGGAACTGGATCGGGTGACGGTGGGCTATGGTGAGGCAACGGAAAGCGCGGCCTTGCTGTCAGATATTCGCCTGCATATAGCCCCCGGTGATCGGCTGGCTCTGCTGGGGCGCAACGGTGCGGGCAAGTCCACGCTGATCAAATTACTGGCCGGTGAGTTGCCCGTCTGGGAAGGAGAATGCCGTACAGCAAAGTCGCTGAAGATTGGTTACTTCGCCCAGCATCAACTGGAACAGCTGGATCTACAGGCTTCGCCGTTGCTGCATTTTCAGCGGCTGGATAAAAAAGCGCGGGAGCAGGATTTGCGTAATTTCCTTGGCGGCTTTGGTTTTCAGGGTGATCGGGTTGAGGAGGCGGTGGCACCTTTCTCGGGCGGGGAGAAGGCGCGGCTGGTATTGGCCATGGTGGTTTATCAACAACCGAATTTGTTGTTGCTGGATGAACCGACCAACCATCTGGATCTGGGAATGCGTCACGCGCTGGTGGAAGCCCTGCAAAGCTTTGAAGGGGCGGTTTGTCTGGTGTCCCATGATCGCTTTTTACTGAATATGGTTGCAGATCGATTTTGTCTGGTTGATGAGGGACGTGTTGAAGCGTTCAATGGTGATCTGGATGATTACCGGCGCTGGTTGCTGGATAAGAACAGGCTTCAAAATCGAACACAGGATGGGGGGACGGCGCAATCGCAAAGCACAACTAACCGTAAGCAGATGCGCCAGCAGGCAGCCGAGCGACGTCAGCAGCAGGCACCCCTGCGCAGTGAATTGAAAAAACAGGAAAAGAAAATGGCGCGATTGAGCAGTGAACTCGAGCAGCTAAATGAGCTATTGCAGGACGAGGCTGTCTACAGTCCTGAGAACAAGAGTCACTTGTTGGAGACCTTGAAAAAACAAGGCGCTTTTCAGCAAGAGCTTGATATTTTAGAAGAACAATGGCTACAGGCGAGTGAGCATCTGGAGCAGCTTTGAAGCTAAGTAAAAACTGCAAAATTTCACTATAGACGCTGCATGCCAGTGAGCACCTGTAGGTACGGCTTCAGCCG
>CAZIJT010000026.1:23550-24963 GCA_964539595.1 uncultured Thiohalophilus sp.
CCGAAGGGTAGAAGGCGAACTTACCACTCATACCCCGTCAGCTTGCTGCGGGGTTGTTTAATATGGATATCCACAGTTGATCTCGATCAATGCCATTACTTTAGTCTAATACTAAGGTACTCTCTTCACTGTAACCAACAAGAATTTAAACATTGATATGAAAATTGAAGAGCCAGCTACGCCCCCGACAACCAAAGGATTCGCCCTGTTTGCTTTGGGCTTTCGTCCGTTTTTTCTGGCTGCCGGGCTGAGTGCGCTAGTGCTGATGGTCTTCTGGCTATTGATATTAGGGGGAGTGAGCACAGCTAGCAGCTATTACTCGGGGAATTACTGGCATTCACATGAAATGCTGTTTGGTTTTGTTGCCACAGTCGCGGCGGGGTTCCTGCTGACAGCCGTGCGTAACTGGACCGGGGTGCAAACCCTGCGCTTTATGCCACTGGCATTATTGAGTCTGCTCTGGTTGCTAGGTCGTCTGGCTCCACTGGCTATTTTTCAATTACCCGGGTGGCTGATTGCCCTGGTGGATCTGAGCTTCCTGCCTGCCGCTGCGGTGGGGGTTGCCCTTCCCATTTTGAGCAAATCCCAGAAATCCAATTACGTGTTTCCCATTTTATTGCTGGTGATGACGGTCGCTAATTTGCTCACCCATATGCAGTATCTTGGTTTGAGTGAGCAGACTGCAGATATGGGCATCAGTTTGATGCTCTACCTGGTGGTGGCGCTAATCATGATTATGGGCGGACGGGTGATTCCTTTTTTCAGTGAACGTGGGGTGATGGGTCTACAGACACAAAGCTGGCCACTGATTGAAAAACTGGTGCCCTACAGCATTGGTGTAGCGGCACTGGTAGCTTCCTTTTTACCCGACTCGATCTTGCTGGCACCGGCTGCGCTGTTTGCGGCAGTTGTGCATGGGATTCGACTGTATGGCTGGTATGGCAAACAGATCTGGTCAGTGCCGATGGTCTGGATTCTGCAACTGGGCTATCTCTGGCTGGTGATGGGATTATTATTACTGGCGCTGGTGCCGTTAGCCATTATTCCACGAGAGTTCGCGGTGCATGCGCTAACCGTAGGCGGCATTGGTCTGGTGACGCTGGGGATGATGGCGCGGGTGGCGCTTGGACACAGTGGTCGGGAGATTGCAGCGGGTCGGCGGGTGTTCTGGGCTTTTGTGCTGCTCAGTCTGTCGCCACTATTTCGAGTGTTTGTGCCTGCCTTTTTACCCGACTGGTATATGCAGAGCCTGATGCTATCCGGTGGCCTCTGGTGTGCGGCTTTTCTGTTATTCATCTGGGTTTATTTACCGATCTTGATCCGGCCACGGGTTGACGGCGCGCCGGGCTAATTTATAAGGAATCTCTGATTTATTCCGTTCGCCCTGAGCGAAGTCGAAGGGTGTAATTTATA
>CAZIJT010000027.1:0-24469 GCA_964539595.1 uncultured Thiohalophilus sp.
TGGCCGTGTGCGTTATCTGATAGGTAATAAAACCAAAGATAAGCAACACGCCGAGTACCAACGAAACAAAATAAACCAGCAGTTTACGTTGCAGTTTCATCTGCTAAGCACTAGTTTTTAGGCTTGCAGCTGCTGTTATAGCCGATAAGCGAATAGAAAGGACAGTTGCGGACAAGGGCAACCAGCAAGCTGAGGCTGCCAAACACGCCAAGGATGAGCCTTGCGACCTGATCATCAATTAAATTTTTATCGACAAAACCAAAATAAATCATAAGCAAGCTGATAGCCAACCTTATAAACATATCCAGCCAACCTATATTGCGTTTAATCCCCATTAAGTGACTCCTCACACAGGCTTATATGGTAGCACCCAAACTTTGATTCTTGCGTGGTATTACTACATGATTATGCAAATTACCGATTTATAAAGTAAGAACAAAAATTTATACATTATTATTTTTCTGGTTATAAATTTAGTACAATCTTAAGCTTAACTCAAGTATGGTAATTTTCCTGCTACGCAAAACACTCTGGGTAGCCATGCTTACTATTGATCAGATCGGAAAATACGCTTGCCTTTATTTTTCCTGGTCTCGAATTTTACCAGGAGAAAATCATTATGCGTTTGTTGGCTAATCTGAAGATTATTTCTGCGCTGTTGTTAGTGTTGCCGTTTTCCACTGCACTATTTGCTGCAAGTGGGCATGGTGGCGCGCACTGGAGTTACACTGGCGAGGCAAGTCCGGCACATTGGGGCGATCTAAAATCAGAATTTAGCACCTGTAAGAGTGGCAAACAGCAGTCCCCCATCAATCTCAGTGGCGCGCATAGCGCCGCGTTGTCGGCAATCACTCCCCGTTACCAGAACGTGCCCCTGCATGTACTCAATAATGGCCACACCATTCAGGTAAATGTTGCGCCGGGCAGCCATATCACCGTGGCAGGCAAACAATATGAGTTACTACAGTTTCATTTTCACAGTCCCAGTGAACATGAAATCGATGGCAAGCCGGCGGATATGGTCGCTCATCTGGTACACAAAGCGGCAGACGGTCAGCTGGGTGTGATCGGCGTGTTGATGAAAAAAAGCAAGCCTAATCTCCTGATTGAAAAAATCTGGAAACACCTGCCCGTACATGAAGGGGAATACAGCAAGGCCGCAATCACGATCAATGCCGGCGATCTGTTACCGAAAACGCTGGATTATTACCATTATTCCGGTTCACTAACGACACCGCCCTGTAGTGAAGGGGTCAACTGGATGGTACTTAAAAATACCGTTGCCGTTTCCGCTGATCAGGTTCGTGCTTTCACTGACATTTTTCAGAAAAGCACTCGTCCGGTGCAATCGCTGAATGGACGCAGCCTCGAACTTAGCAAGTAAACTATTCTGCCCCCGCGAGTGCGGGATGACATCTTTTTTTGGCTCCCGTATAGTAGTAGTCGTTACAAAAGTGGGGGAACCAGTATGCGCACGATCATGGTATTAAACGCCAAGGGCGGCTGCGGCAAGAGTACCATCTCGACCAATCTGGCGAGCTATTTTGCAGTTGAGAAACAGCAGAAAGTCGTCATGATTGACTTTGATCCACAAGCTTCCAGCATCGCCTGGCTTAAAGCGCGCGGTGACCGGGAACCGGTGATTCAGGGACTCCCCGCCTGGGAAAAAAGCGTGCGCATCCCGAAATCAGTTGATGTAGTGATTCTGGATACCCCCGCCCGGGTGCAGGGGCAGGAACTGAGTCAGCTGGTTCGCCGGGTTGATACTATTATCGTGCCCGTTCTCCCGTCCCCCATTGATATGCGTGCGGCTGCAGATTTTATGAAAGCACTACTATTGAATGGCAAGATTTCCCGCAAGCAAACCAAGCTGGCAGTGGTCGCTAACCGAGTGCGCGAAAACACGCTGATTTACCAATCTCTACAGGCTTTTCTCAAATCACTAAAAATTCCCTTCCTTACCAGCCTGCGTGATACGCAAAATTATATTCGCGCAGAAGAGCAGGGTGTAGGCATCTTTGAAATGCCGCCGTCACAGGTCTGGCAAGATCTGGAACAGTGGCAGCCATTGCTACGCTGGCTGCGAAGTAAACGCAGCCAGCCCGATTAAAATGCCCCAAACCACCCATGCATTATTCACAAGCACTTATTTTTGATGTACTTTAAGCTTTGTCAGAATTGGCAGACACCTTTGTATCCATCAACATTGAAGAATTAGACGCCATGAATAAAGCAGAAGTGCTGGAAAAAATACGCGCCGCTAAACGCTCCCATGTGACCTGGGTGAGCCGCGCGCGCTCGCTGATAGACGGCCTACCCGTAGATAAAGAAAAAATTCCGGTGCTGCCCACCGACTGTATTTTTGGGCAGTGGTATTACGGGGATGGCAAAATGCTGGCCAAACTGCCGAGTTTTCAGGCGATTGAAGATCCACATAATCGCCTGCATGAAGTCTATTCCAGTATATTTAAACTCCTGTTTGGCGACAATAAGCCCTCCTTTTTTGCCAAAGTGCTAGGACTCAAATATAAACCGAAGAAAGATGATCTACTGAAAGCGAATGAGCTATTCAATGAATTGCAGGCCTGGTCAGACATTATTGTAGGCCGTCTGACCAAGCTGGAAGATCAAATCAAAGCGATGCCCGAGCACTGAGCCGGGCTATTCATCACTACTGAGTTTGCAGCTCGCCAGACCCGCACGCAAATTTGGATAGCGTAATTGCACACCTAGTTCTTCGAGCATGCGCCGGTTATCCAGCTGGCGCGATTCACGCAGGTAAGACAGCATGCCCGGACTCAATTGCTTTTCTGCCTCCGCCCAGTCAAGCGTCGGTGGCCGGGGCAGGTCAAAGTAATCAGCAATAGTATTGAAATATTCGGTCATATTGCCCCGCGAGCCATCGCTGATGTTATAAATTTTTCCCGGTCTTCCTTTTCTTGCCGCCGCTACACCAGCCTGTACCAGATCATCGACATGGATGCGGTTAGTCGCGGGCGCTAGATGCTCATGGATAATCGGGGTTTGCGCCTGAATACGTTTCAAGGGCAGGCGACCGGGGCCATAAATCCCCCCGGTACGCAAGGTAATGACGGGGATCTGATAGCGCTCACCCCATCGACGAATTGCCTGTTCAGCAAAATAGCGGCGCTGCGCGCGGGGCACCACCGGGCGGGGCGGAGTGTGTTCGTCGATCAGCTGACCAGCCTGATCGCCATAGACACCCGAGGTGCTCAGATAGATCAGCCGAGCAGGGCAGTGCTCGGTATCGATAAGCTGAAGAAAATGCGTCATCCGCGTATCCTGCTCACCGCTTTTCGGTGGCGGGGCGAAATAATAGACCAACGCCTGATTCAGGACTAACCTTGTGGTTGTAGGGGTGAGTGATTTATCCAGATCTAGCACAAGTGGGCTAATACCCTGCTGCTGGAGTCGTTTGCCACTCATCTCGGAACGCACCAGCCCGGTGACGGGTAATCGTTGTTGACGCCACTGCTGGGCAAGCCGCAGGCCAATATCACCACAACCAATAATAAAAACCTGCCTGAAGTCTTTCTCTTGAGCGGTCATTAAGCAATAATACCTTGTCTAAAATAGTTGAGTGAATTTATGAGTTATTCTGTAAAAATTGAACCCAGTGGCCATAGCTTCACGGTTGATGAGGGTGAAACCATTCTCGATGCTGGCCTGCGTCATGGTGTAAACCTGCCTTATGGTTGCCGCGATGGTGCCTGTGGAGCCTGCATGGGAAAAGTAAAATCCGGCCAGATCATCTACCCGGATGGCCCGCCGATTGCGCTTGCTGAAGAAGATGACACGCAGAGCATGGCCATCTTCTGTCAGGCTCAGGCACAAAGTGACCTGGTCATTGAATCTGAAGAGATCGAAAGCAGCAGCGATATCGAGATTAAAACCCTGCCCTGTCGCATTAGCAAACTCAAACGTCTTAACCATGATGTGATGCTGGTTATGCTCAAGTTACCCGAAGCTGAACGCATGCAGTTTCTGGCTGGGCAGTATATCGATTTTTTGCTGGAAGATGGACGCAAGCGCGCCTTTTCACTGGCAAATGCGCCACATGAGGATCATGATCTGGAGTTACATATCCGCCATGTGGAAAAGGGGCGCTTTACCGGACAGGTATTTGACTCGCTGAAGGTCAAGGACATCATGCGCATCGAAGGCCCCTATGGGCAATTCTTCCTGCGTGAAGATTCTGATCGGCCAATTATTTTCATGGCCGGAGGCACCGGCTTTGCGCCGGTCAAGGGCATTATCGAACACGCGCTGGCAGCCGGTATTAGCCAGCCAATGCATTTGTACTGGGGTGCGCGTACGCAAGAGGATCTGTACATGCATGACCTGGCACAGCAATGGGCCGATGAGCATAGCCAGATTGAATATCACCCGGTGCTGTCTGAAGCGGCTGATGATGACTGGTCGGGGCAACGCGGCCATGTGCATGAAGCCATCCTGGTTGATTTTCCTGATTTAAGCCGCCATGAGATCTATGCCTCCGGGCCTCCGGTCATGGTCTACGCCGGGCGGGATGCGTTTGTACAGCAGGGGCTGAATCTGGATCATTATTATTCTGATGCCTTTGAGTTTTCAAATGACTGACTTTCGGGTCAATAACCCCCCTATTTTTTGCATCTATAAAGGCTTGATTTTATAGTATTATTTGAAATATTTAGGTAAAGATTTTACCGCCTCTACCGATACTAAAAGAAGTAGTTTCTAGTATTATTCACGAGCAACGGGAGCAAGTGTAAATGACAGGGAAGCCCAGCATACCCGGCATGAATCAACTCAGACTGTTGCTGGTCGAGCAGAATCCGGTTGAATCCAAACTCCTGCAGGAACTGCTACTCGATTCGGAACACGCGAGTGGCGACGGGCAGAGCCTTGAAATCTGTGCCGTCAATACGCTTGAGGATGCGCTGGTTCAAATCAAACAGCGTTCATTTGATATCGCGCTCATCGACGCCGTCTCCCGGGATATTCAACACCTGGGGCTATTCCATGCGATTAAAGCAAAAGCCCGCAACCTGGCGATCATTATTCTGATTGAACAACTGGATCGGACGCTACTGCGCCAGGCCATGGATGAAGGCGTACAGGATTATCTTATTAAACGGGAAGTGACCAGCAGCAATCTACTGGCAACTATTCGCCATGTTGCTTTGCGAACGCGACTGCGGCAGCAATCCGCTGAACAGGTGCGGAGCATCCCCCACTACACCGATACCAAAGAAGGCCTTGATGGATTGACCGGCCTGCCACAGCAGGCGCTATTTCTTGACTGCCTGGAATATGAAATCAAACGGGCGCGGCGCTATTCCCAACTAATGGCGCTAATGTTTATTCATATTGATGGCCTCGATATAATCTATGAGCAAGCTGGCGAGCCAGGTGTCAATGCCCTCTTGCTGGCGTATTCTGCGCGCCTGAAAAATGTTCTGCGCGCCAGCGATACCACCGGCCATTATACTGAGCATGCGTTTGCCTGCATTCTTAACGATCTCTCCGAGCAACAGGACGTTCACGTTGTTATCAGCAAGGTTGAAGCCGCACTAACCGCACCCGTTAGCTTTCAGTCACAGTTACTAGCAACAACAAGCGTAAAAATAGGTCTGGCACTTTATCCAGGAGACAGCAACGATGCGCAGAAACTGGTTCAGTGCGTGAATACAGCACTGAATAGCGCTCGGCAAAAAACCGGTCTTCAAGCTGAAGTATTTAACTCCCACATCCGAGCACAGGATCTTGATCGCTTCAAGGTTGCCGATGCGGTGCGCTATGCTCTGGAGAAAAATGAGCTACGCCTGTATTTGCAACCCGTACTGGCACTGGCACAAAAAAAAGTAGTGGCGGTAGAAGCCTCACTGCATTGGCAACACCCTGATTATGCTGAAGTCAGCAGTCGGGATATTCTGTTTCTTGCTGAGCTGGCGGGGCTGATTCAGCCGCTCGAAGAATGGTTTTTACGCCAGGCCTGTTTGCAACACCAGCGCCGACCCGAACAACAAAAAGATCTGAAAATTCGCCTGCACCTACCCTCAGGTATTTTCCGTAATTCCAGTTTTCCTGAGCTGCTGAAAACCATACTGGCAGAAACCAAACTGGCGGCGACAAGCCTGCAACTGACGATCCCGGTGAGCGCACTTATGCAATCGCCCGAAAAAGCGCGGGGTATTTTGACGCAGCTTGGCCGCCTCGGCATAGATATCCTGCTGGATGATTTTGCTGGCAGCCGCTCATCCTTACAAATACTCAAGGACTCCCCCATTTGCGGACTGATCATTGAAGATCAGATTATCAAGCAGATTGCTATCCATCAGGATGCCAGTGATATCGTTAAAACCATTATCTCCATGTCTCAGGCTCTGCATCTGGAATTGACTGCAAAGGGTGTTGAAACCTCGGCACAGGAAAAATTGCTGGCCAGCTGGTGTTGCCCCAGTGTCCAGGGTGAATACTATGCAAAGCCCGTAAACGCGGATACTTTCTTTACACTGCCGTTGTTAAACGAAGGCGCGCAGGAGCTGGAGATCAATGATGTCGATGTCAGCGCCGATGCTGACATCGCACAGCGTATTCGCGATTCACTATTATCGCTTAACAGTTTGCCACCTATGTCAGAAACTGCCCGGCAATTGCTCACTATTCGCAATAACCCAGATGCGGACATGGATGAGCTGGATAGCATTATCGAACATGATCCCGCCATTGCGGCACAAATTATTCGTTATGCAAATGCGCCGTTCTTTGGAAATCAGGGACAGATCAAGACCATTAAACAGGCGGTCATGACTGCGCTGGGATTTGAAGGTGCGCTGAATATGGCGCTGGGGATTGCCGTACAAAGCAATCTGCAAAGCAGCGGCAAAGCCTGTATCGATCTGCATGCTTACTGGCGTCATGCCATCTATGCTGCCGCCCTCTCACAGGCCATTGCCAAACAGACGAACCTCAGTGATGTAACACCCGGAACCGCCTGGTTAGCCGGGCTATTGCAAAATATCGGTTATCTGGCTCTGTGCCAGAATTTTCAACCTGAACTCGAAAAATTAAAAAAACAAAAACGCCAGTATCTGGATCTATTGCCTACCGAAGTAGAAGAACGAGTGCTGGGTATCAGTCATGCCGAGGTCGGCCTGCATTTGTTGCGCGCCTGGCATTTACCAGAAGAAATTATTACCACCGTATTTGAACATCACAATGTATCCTATGTTGGCGAGCATGCGGCCTATGCCAACATTGTGCTGATAGCCAATCGCATGCTGGCAAAACAGGGAGTAGGGGATGAAATGTTGGGACTGGCTCCACCGGGCATTTTACAAATGTTGTCACTGAGTGAAGAACAGCTGGAAGAAATCATGAACAAGATCATGGACAGCCGGGATGGATTGGATACAATGGGCAATCATCTGGCCGCTTAACCGGGCTGGCTATTCAGCGGCGTTGAATTTATTGTCTATTTGCTCTCGTTAAGGAAAAAGCCTTGTTTATCTCCCGTAGTCACACGATCCCCTGCCTGTCCATCTTACTGCTAGCCACTATCCTTTCCGCCTGTACAACAGAAACTAAAACTAGCTCGCGCTTTTCCCCGATGGCTCCTGCCGTGCTCTCGGTAAGCGAACCCGGAGCCAAAATTCCCGCACAGGCACGCTTTGCCTGGCTGCCCGAGTCGCTTGAGTTCCACGCCGATCCTCGTTTTCAGGGTGCTGAAATTGACAGCATGGTTGAAGACGCTATTCGTCAGTCTATACAGCGAAGACATTATCGGATGCAGGATAATCCTGCGGGCGCGGATTATTTACTTGCCTATGTCGCCGCGCTGGAAAATGATCTGGATGACAATACCATTTTGCAACGCTTTGGCATCGTACCCGGGATTACGGCAAACACCACTAACTCTGAGCAGCAGGAAAAAGGCACGCTGATAATTTACATCGTCGATGCGCGCACGGGAAAAAACGTCTGGCGTTCCGCCCTGCAAATTATGGTCACCCTGAAAATGGATAACGCCGTGCGTCAGCCGCGCATCAATGCCGCAGTGGAATCCATGTTTGCCACTCTGCCGGGTTCCCGCTGATTTTACTTCGGTGATTTAGCTAATTTCTGGTCAGATACTTCTAAATCTAACGCAAAGGCGCGAAGACGCTATGCTCGCAAAGACATTCAATTGCCTGAATATGGTACGGTGATTCATAATTTGCCGCAGGCGAGTTTCACCCATATTTTACTTTGCGATCATAGCGCCTTTGCGCCTTTGCGTTAAAAAATTTTCCAATTATTGTTAGGCTATAAAATCCACACCCATGATCTATCCCGATAAATTTGATGTCATCGTCGTCGGTGGCGGCCATGCCGGTACCGAAGCGGCACTGGCAGCGGCGCGCACGGGTGCCAGTACGCTATTGCTGACGCATAATATCGATACGCTGGGACAGATGAGTTGCAACCCGGCTATCGGTGGTATCGGCAAGGGGCATCTGGTAAAGGAAGTCGATGCCCTCGGCGGCCTCATGGGGCAGGCGATTGACCGCGCCGGAATCCAGTTTCGTATTCTTAATGCCAGTAAAGGCCCGGCGGTGCGCGCCACCCGCGCGCAGGCAGATCGCGCGCTGTATAAACAGGCTGTACGTGAGGTGCTGGAAAATACCGCAAACCTGAGCCTGTTCCAGCAGGCAGTAGATGATCTCATTGTCGAACAGGATCAGGTCACCGGCGTCATCACTCAGATGGGCTTACGCTTTCACGCGCGCGCGGTAGTGCTGACCGTGGGAACCTTCCTCGGCGGCCGCATTCACATCGGCCTGTCGAATTATCAGGGAGGGCGTGCCGGTGATCCCCCGGCTAATGCCTTGTCGCAGCGTCTACGTGAACTGCCTTTCAAAGTTGAGCGATTGAAGACCGGCACGCCGCCCCGCATCGATGGTCGGACTATCGATTACACCCAGCTCGAAGCCCAGCCCGGCGATCAGCCGACACCGGTATTTTCCTTCATTGGCTCCACTGCCGATCATCCACAACAGGTCGCCTGTCATATCAGCTATACCTGCGAACAAACCCATGAAATCATTCGCAACGGCCTGCAACGCTCGCCTATGTATAGCGGTGTGATCGAAGGGATTGGCCCGCGTTATTGTCCTTCGATTGAAGACAAGGTAGTGCGTTTTTCCGAGCGTAATTCACACCAGATTTTTGTCGAACCGGAAGGTTTAAACACCCACGAAGTATATCCCAACGGTATTTCCACCAGCCTGCCGTTTGATGTACAACTGGCCTTTGTACGCACCCTGAAAGGCTTTGAACAGGCACACATTACCCGACCCGGTTATGCGATTGAATATGATTTTTTTGACCCCCGGGATCTCAAACCCTCATTAGAGACCCGGCATCTGGGCGGCCTGTTTTTTGCCGGTCAGATCAACGGCACCACCGGCTATGAGGAAGCCGCGGCACAGGGGCTGTTGGCAGGGCTGAATGCAGCACGTCTGGCACAGGATCAGGAAAGCTGGTGTCCCCGCCGGGACGAAGCGTACCTGGGGGTGATGGTCGATGATCTGATTACTCTGGGGACACAGGAACCCTATCGCATGTTTACCAGTCGCGCCGAATACCGCCTGCTACTGCGTGAAGACAATGCCGATCTACGTCTGACTGAAAAGGGGCACGAATTGGGTCTGGTTGACGATCATCGTTGGCACTTATTCAGTGAAAAACGCGAAGCAATTGATGCCGAGCAGGCGCGCTTAAAAAGCACCTGGCTACGCCCGGCAAATTACTCGGACGCCGAGATGCGGCAGGTATTTGCTCAGCCATTAAGCCGCGAGGCAAAACTCTGGGATCTGCTGCGCCGACCGGAAGTCAACTATGCCGCGCTGATGCGTTTAACACAGCGTACTGAGCCACCTGAGGTTAGCGAACCCGTGGCCAATCAGGTAGAAGTGCAGGCCAAATATGCGGGTTATATTGACCGCCAGCAGGAAGAGATTGCCCGTAATAAACGTCATCAACAACGCGCCTTGCCCGAGGATTTTGACTATGCTGCCATCAACGGGCTTTCTATCGAGGTCTGTGAGAAACTGCAATCTCAACGGCCCGCCACGTTGGGACAGGCCGCACGAATTCCCGGCATCACCCCGGCGGCTATTTCTCTGCTGCTGGTGTATCTGAAGAAAAAAGCGGGATAAAAAGGGGAACATAGTGAAACGCTATTTATTCTTATCTCTGGCGCTGCTGCTTGCGCCACTGCTGGTGAGCGAAAAAGCCATCGCCGAAGTTGATGGCCTGATTTCAATAAAGAGCGCCCACAGTGTCAGCGAGACACTAAATCGGTTGGAAGCCCTGTTGACTAGCAAGGGGATCACGATTATTGCCCGCTGGCGACACCATGCAGGAGCGAAAAATGTGGGGATTCCCCTGCGTCCGACCGAGCTGATGATCTTTGGTAACCCGGAACTCGGCAGCCATTTTTTCACCAGCGCGCAGACCGCCGGTATTGATCTGCCCATGAAAGCTCTGGCCTGGGAGGATGAAAGCGGGCAAATCTGGCTAGGCTACAATGATCCACAATATATTGTGGATCGGCACGGGATTAAAAACCGCGCGCTGATAGTCAGCAAAATGACTACCGCGCTGGACAAGCTAACCCGTGCCGCCACTAAACCATAAGGACAGGTAAGCATGACGCATCCACTGGCAGCCGGGCTGGCTGAGGGGCAGGAAAAAATCGGGCTGGCGCTGGATCAAACCGTGCAACTACGAATGCTGGCTTATCTTGATTTGCTGGCAAAGTGGAACCGCAGCTATAACCTCACCGCCGTGCGCAAGCCGATACAAATGCTGGTGCGCCACCTGTTCGATAGTCTGGTGATCCATCCCTATCTCAATGGGCAACGAATCCTCGATGTGGGTACAGGCGCAGGGCTACCGGGGATTCCACTGGCACTGATCTTTCCCGAGCATGATTTCACGCTGCTCGACAGTAATAGCAAAAAAACCCGTTTTGTCACCCAGGCGGTAGCCGAGCTGGGGTTGGACAACGTGACTGTGGTACAGTCACGAGTCGAGGCATTTGAAGATACCGCCGGATTCGAGACCATCGTCTCGCGCGCCTATTCAACCCTGGCGGAGTTTGTAAATGGCGTGCAACATTTGCTCGCGGCAGACGGGATGTTGCTGTGTATGAAAGGCGTGTATCCGATGACTGAACTGACCGAGCTGGCTCAGCCGTTCAAGCTGGTACAGCATGTTGAGTTGCAGGTGCCGGAGCTGGATGCGGAACGCAATCTACTGATTATCAAAAAAATTGATCCGCCGTAGGTTTGCTGTCGGCTCGTTGTAGGTACAACTTCAGTCGTACCCGTTCGCCTGAAGGCGAACCTACTAAACACCCCGCAGCAAACTACGGGGTAGATTACTTAATATAACCTCAGGAAAACCTGAATGAGTAAAATCATTGCCATTGCAAACCAGAAAGGCGGGGTGGGTAAAACCACCACCTGTATAAATCTGGCCGCCTCGCTGGCAGCAACCAAACGCCGGGTGCTACTGGTGGATCTGGATCCGCAGGGTAATGCGACCATGGGCAGCGGGGTCAATAAACACGAACTTAGCCTGACCACCTGCGAGCTATTACTGGGTGAGGCGAGCATTGACGATGTGCTACAGCGCAACGAAGTGGTCAATTACGATATCCTGCCCGCCAATGGCGACCTGACGGCGGCTGAAGTGGCGCTGATGCAGAAGCTGGGCAAGGAGCGTCACCTGCGTACTGTGCTCAGCGATATTCAGGACAATTACGACTACATTCTTATCGACTGCCCACCTTCACTCAATATGCTAACCCTGAATGCCCTGGTGGCGGCGGATTCCGTCATGATCCCGATGCAGTGTGAATACTATGCGCTGGAAGGTCTGAGTGCCCTGCTTGAGACTATCGAAAACGTGCGCCAGTCAGTCAACCCGAAACTGAAAATTGAAGGCCTGTTGCGCACCATGTTTGATCCTCGCAACAATCTGGCCAATGACGTCTCTGGGCAGTTGCTGGTGCATTTTCCCGATCAGGTTTATCGCACCGTGATTCCGCGCAACGTACGTCTGGCCGAAGCCCCCAGTCACGGCCTGCCGGTGATCCATTACGATAAAAAGTCCCGTGGCGCACTGGCCTATCTGGCTCTGGCCGGGGAAATCCTGCGCCGCAATGAAACGACTCAACTGGCTGAAGCCACCGCCTAAACCTGTACAACGGAAACAAAGAACTTATGGCTGCAAAAAAACGAGGACTGGGGCGTGGACTGGATGCCCTGCTAGGTAGCGCGGCTACAAGCGTAATCGCCAACCCCACTGCCCGCGATGATCAGAGCAACGAAGGCCTGCGGATGCTGCCAGTCGATGTGATTCAGCGTGGCCGCTTCCAGCCACGTCAGGATTTTGCCGCTGAGGCACTACAGGAACTGGCCGATTCAATTACTGCACAGGGTGTGGTGCAACCCATCGTGGTGCGCCCACTAGCCGGTGGTGCCAATGGCCAGTACGAAATTATTGCCGGTGAGCGACGTTGGCGAGCCACCCAGTTAGCGGGCTTACACGACATTCCAGCGGTGATCCGGGATGTGCCCGATCAGGCTGCGATGGCCATGGGGCTAATTGAAAATATCCAGCGGGAAGAACTCAACCCGGTCGAAGAAGCAACCGCGCTACAACGCCTGATCGAAGAGTTTGGTCTCACCCATCAGGAAACCGCCGAGGCGGTGGGACGCTCCCGTGCCTCAGTCTCCAATCTTTTGCGCCTGCTAAGTCTGGAACCTGCTGTTAAACACATGCTGGAATCCGGCAAGCTGGAAATGGGACATGCTCGGGCATTGTTAGCCCTACAGGTCGGTACGCAACAGCTTCAGGCAGCAAGGCAGGTTGAAGCGAAAGGCCTGTCCGTACGTGAAACTGAGCGTCTGGTGCGCAAGCTGCAAACGCCAAAAAATGATTGTGGTGGCATGGGGAAAAAACCAGACACGGATACCCTGCATCTGCAAGAAAAACTAACACAGGCGCTAGGTGCAAAAGTGCAGTTCCAGCACAACCGTCAGGGCAAGGGAAAAATGCTGATACATTATAATAGTCTGGATGAACTTGATGGCATCCTTGGTCATATTAAGTAATTACTAATATATTGATGTTACAGGCTTTTTTATTCGCTGCATAAACTGGGTACGAACAAATTTCATTTATATGCCCATCATTGACGCTTTCTGGTCAAGCCAGTATACTTCGCGCGCCTGAGTGATCTGGCCAGAGCCTATACTTGTCAGTACAGAATTCGGGGTTTTACCCGCAATTTATTTTTACTAGGACGGCTGGTTACTACTAATGCAAAACATGCGTTTTGCCGCTAAAGCCTACCGGCAGATGTTGTACAAAATGGTAGGCATCCAGGCCGGGCTTATATCCATATTGGTGGCAGGGTCATATCTGATCTGGGGTATAGAACATAGCGAAGGCCTGATTTACGGTGGTGCTGTTACCATCGTCACCACACTGTACAGCGGCTGGCGTTTTAAGCTGGATACTGACCGAGCCGATATTCCTGCATCAGCGATGATGGCCAGCTTGTACAAAGGAACCCTGTTACGGTTTCTCATGGTGATTGCCCTGCTAATACTGGGCTTCAGGATTTTAAAGCTTGATCCCGCCGCAGTAACAGTGGGATTTGCCGTAACGCAGGTCGGGTATTTTTTCGGCCCACTTACGGCGCGCTGGGGTCGGCAATAACCCGATCAACACGGTTTCCAGAAATTTAGTTTTATCAAAATATTGATACAGGTTTGACTACGAATTATGTCCAGCGACACACTCTCATCTACAGACTACATCAAACACCATCTACAAAACCTGACCTGGGGTCAACATCCTGACGGAAGCTGGGCGCTTGCACATACCGCTGCCGAAGCTAAAGAAATGGGCTTCATGGCGATTCATGTGGACACCATGTTCTGGTCAATTTCACTAGGTTTGATCTTCCTCTATTTTTTCCGCAAAGTGGCAAAAAATGCACAGTCGGGTGTCCCCGGTGGTCTGCAGAATTTCGTCGAAATGATCGTTGAATTTGTCGATACCAGCGTACGCGGTTCCTTTAGCGCAAAGAATGATCTGGTTGCCCCGCTGGCGCTAACCGTATTTGTCTGGATCTTTTTAATGAACATGATGGATCTGGTTCCGGTAGACTGGATTCCGGGTCTGGCCGCTGCCAGCGGTATTCACTTTATGAAAGTCGTGCCCTCAACCGATCCTAATGCCACCTTCGGCATGGCCTTATCGGTATTTGCGCTGATGCTGTTCTATAGCATCAAAATCAAGGGCATTGGCGGCTTCAGCGGTGAGCTGACCCTGCAACCGTTCCAGTCAAAAAATGTGCTGGTGCAAGCGCTGTTTATCCCGATTAACTTCCTGCTTGAATTTGTCTCGTTGATAGCCAAACCGGTATCGCTGTCACTACGACTGTTTGGCAACATGTACGCAGGTGAAATGATCTTTATTTTGATCGCGCTGATGTTTAGCGGCGGTTTTGCCGTGGGTCTGTTCGGCGGAGTGCTGCAACTGGGCTGGGCGATCTTCCATATTCTTATTGTGACGTTACAGGCCTTTATCTTTATGACCCTGACCATTGTTTATATGGATATGGCGCATAGCGAACACTAGTTCTGTAATTCTAATTTAGTTTTTTAAGTAATTTAATTTTTACATTTTTGATGAGGAGATAAAAATGACAGAAGCAACTGCAATGCTGTACATCGCTGGCGCACTGATGATGGGGCTGGGCGCACTGGGTGCAGCCGTTGGTATTGGCGTACTGGGTGGACGTTTTCTGGAAGGTGCCGCGCGCCAGCCAGAATTGATTCCCATGTTGCGCACACAGTTCTTTATCGTCATGGGGCTGGTCGATGCCGTACCCATGATTGCCGTAGGTATCGCCATGTATGTTCTTTTCGCGGTAGCTGCATAAACTGCCGAAAAGAGTTAAACCCGTGAATATTAAAAGCAAGGTTCCGGCATGAATATCAATTTAACCCTAATCGGCCAGTCAATTACCTTTGCGGTATTTGTCTGGTTCTGCATGAAGTTTGTCTGGCCGCCGATCATGGCGGCACTGGATGAACGCAGAAAAAAAATTGCGGATGCGCTGGCGGCCGCTGAGCGTGGCGTGCATGAACAGGAGCTGGCAGAAAAACGTGCCGCCGAAGTTATACACGAAGCCAAGCAGCAGGCGCAGGAAATTATTGGTCAGTCACAGAAGCGTGGTAGTGAGATCGTCGACGAAGCCAAAACAACGGCACGCGATGAAGGCGAACGTCTACTTATTGCTGCACGCGCGGAGATCGAACAGGAAGTCAATCGGGCACGCGAAGAATTGCGTGGTCAGGTGGCAACTCTGGCGATTGCCGGTGCCGGTAAGGTACTCAAGCGTGAAGTCGATGTGGCGGCTAACGAAGATCTGTTAAAAGATCTGGTTTCGCAACTATAAAAGGGTCGTAGCCATGGCAGAAAAAAGTACCATCGCCCGCCCTTACGCACAGGCCGCATTTGAACTGGCTCAGGCTAAAGCTGATCTGAAAAGCTGGTCAGTGATGCTTGAGCTTGGCGCAATGATTGTCAGTGATAAACAGGTCACACAGCTTATCGGCAATCCCAATGTTAGTAACGAGTCACTACTTGAATTGATACTGAATGTTGCCGGTGATCGTCTGGATACCGTTGGCAGTAATTTTATTCGTGTCTTAGTCAGCAATGGTCGTCTTGGCGTGTTACCTGAAATTGCCGCGTTGTACGAACAGCACCGTGCCGAAGCCGAGCGTTATATTGATGCCGAAGTGATTTCCGCTTTCCCTTTAAGTGATGCTCAACAGCAGACTCTGATGGAAGGGCTAACGAAAAAACTCGGGCGTGAAGTTAGACTCACAGCAAGCATTGATGAAGCGTTGATAGGTGGCGCGATAGTACGTGCAGGTGATCTTGTGATTGATGGTTCCGTTAGCGGACATTTAAATAAACTGGCGCAAGCACTGAATACCGTAGCCGGTTGTTAAGAGGATAGTAATAATGCAATTGAATTCAGCAGAAATCAGCGAACTGATTAAAAAGCAGGTCGAAAGTTTTGAAGCTGTTACTGAAGCGCGCAATGAAGGTACCGTGGTCAGCCTGTCTGATGGCATCGTACGTGTTCATGGTCTGCACGATGTGATGATGGGTGAAATGATTGAGTTTCCCGGCAACACCTTCGGCATGGCGCTTAATCTGGAACGCGACTCCGTCGGTGCTGTTGTTCTAGGTAGCTATGAACACATTACCGAAGGCGACAAAGTTAAATGTACCGGTCGTATTCTCGAAGTACCGGTGGGTGAAGCCTTGCAAGGACGTGTCGTTGATGCCCTGGGTTTACCGATTGATGGCAAAGGCCCGGTTGAAACCGAGCTGACCTCACCGATTGAAAAAATTGCCCCGGGTGTTATCGCCCGTCAGTCCGTTGATCAACCGGTGCAAATTGGTCTTAAAGCGATTGATGCGATGGTACCGATTGGTCGTGGTCAGCGTGAATTGATTATTGGTGATAGACAGACCGGCAAGACCGCCGTGGCAATTGATGCGATCATTAACCAGAAAGACACCGGCATTAAATGTATCTACGTGGCGATTGGCCAGAAAGCATCGAGTATTGCTGGTGTAGTACGTAAGCTGGAAGAACATGGCGCGATGGAACATACCATCATCGTTGCCGCCACCGCCTCTGACTCCGCTGCGATGCAGTTCATCGCCCCCTATGCCGGTTGTGCAATGGGCGAGTATTATCGTGACCGTGGTGAAGACGCCTTAATTATTTATGATGATCTGACCAAGCAGGCCTGGGCCTACCGTCAGGTATCGCTGTTGTTACGTCGTCCTCCGGGTCGTGAAGCCTATCCCGGTGACGTATTCTATTTGCATTCACGTTTACTGGAACGTGCATCGCGCATCAATCCAGTTGAAGTTGAAAAGCTTACCAACGGTAAAGTGAAAGGTAAGACAGGTTCATTGACCGCCCTGCCAATCATTGAAACCCAGGCCGGTGACGTCTCGGCCTTCGTGCCAACCAACGTTATCTCCATTACCGATGGACAGATTTTTCTGGAGACCGATTTGTTCAACGCAGGTATTCGTCCGGCGATTAACGCGGGGCTGTCTGTCTCCCGAGTCGGTGGTGCCGCGCAGACCAAGATCATTAAAAAACTCGGCGGCGGTGTACGCCTCGATCTGGCGCAATATCGTGAACTTGCCGCCTTCGCGCAGTTTGCCTCAGATCTGGATGAGTCCACGCGTAAGCAGATCGAGCGTGGCCAACGGGTAACCGAGTTAATGAAGCAGGCTCAGTATTCAACCATGACCGTTGCCGAACAAGCCTTCTCCTTGTTGGCGGCCAGCAGCGGTGCGCTTGATGACGTTGATGTGAAAAAGATCGTTGATTTCGAAGCGGCTCTACAGGGTTACATGAAATCAAATGAGTCAGCACTGTTAGATAAAATTAACGAGAGCGGTGATTTCAACGATGAAATCGAATCTGCAATGAGCGCCGCGATTGCGAAGTTTAAATCCACCAGCACCTGGTAGGCCGGAGACAGCAGCATGGCAAGTGGAAAAGAGATACGCACGCAGATCAAGAGTATTAAAAATACTCAGAAGATCACCCGGGCAATGGAAATGGTCGCCGCCAGTAAAATGCGTAAGGCGCAGGATCGAATGAGGGCGTCTCGCCCCTATGCGGATAAGATGCATAACGTGATTCATCATCTCGCCTATGCACACCCAGAATACAAGCATCATTATTTACTGGCGCGAGAAAATCCAAAACGTGTGGGCTATATCGTTATCTCATCTGATCGCGGTCTTTGTGGCGGCCTGAATAATAATTTGTTCAGAGAGGCTCTTGCCAATATGCGTGACTGGCGTGAAAAAGATATTGAGATTGATCTCTGCACCATTGGTCAGAAGTCATCACAGTTTTTCAAACGCTTTGGCAATATTACCGCGCAGGCCACCCAGTTGGGCGATAACCCCGGGGTGGCTGATCTTATCGGTACAGTTAAGGTCATGCTGAATGCTTATGACACAGGTGAGATTGATCGCCTGTTCCTGGTTTATAACCGCTTCGTTAACACCATGACTCAGCAGCCCATTGTTGAACAACTGTTGCCGGTAAACCCCTCTGAGAAAGATAAGGATTTATCTTATCACTGGGATTATATTTATGAGCCGGATGCGAAAGAAGTGCTCGATGGTTTATTGGTGCGTTATATCGAATCGCTGGTGTATCAGGGCGTGGTAGAAAATGTCGCCTGCGAAATGGCCGCACGAATGGTGGCGATGAAGAGTGCCTCTGATAATGCGGGTGATCTGATTGATGATCTTGAGCTGGTGTATAACAAAGCTCGTCAGGCTGCGATTACGCAGGAACTGTCAGAGATTGTCGCGGGTGCGGCGGCGGTTTAATTTAAATATTAAGAGCGACAGGCTCTTAATAGAAAACATATTTTAAGTATATTGAAGGGTGAACTGACATGAGTTCTGGAAAAATTGTACAAATCATTGGTGCCGTGGTGGACGTGGAATTTCCGCGTGACAGCATGCCTAAAATTTATGACGCCCTGCTGGTCGATGAAGCCGGCCTGACTATGGAAGTGCAGCAGCAATTAGGTGATGGCGTGGTGCGAACCATTGCCATGGGTACGACCGATGGCGTTAAACGTGAATTGAGTGTGACCAACACCGGCGCACCGATTCAGGTTCCCGTCGGCACCAAGACCCTCGGTCGGATCATGGATGTACTCGGCAAACCGATTGATGAAAAAGGCCCGATTGGCGAAGAGAAGAGTATGGCCATTCATCGCAAGGCACCGGCCTATGAAGATCTTGCACCGGCGACCGAGTTACTGGAAACCGGCATCAAGGTTATCGATCTGGTTTGTCCTTTCGCCAAGGGCGGTAAAGTTGGCCTGTTTGGTGGCGCGGGTGTCGGCAAGACCGTGAACATGATGGAACTGATTCGTAACATCGCTATCGAACACAGTGGCTACTCGGTATTTGCCGGTGTTGGCGAGCGTACTCGTGAAGGTAATGATTTCTATCACGAAATGAAAGAATCCAATGTGCTGGATAAAGTATCACTGGTTTACGGACAGATGAATGAGCCTCCCGGTAACCGTCTGCGTGTCGCGCTGACCGGCCTGACCATGGCCGAAGCCTTCCGTGATGAAGGTCGTGATGTGTTGTTATTCATCGATAATATTTATCGTTATACCCTGGCGGGCACCGAAGTGTCTGCACTGCTGGGTCGTATGCCCTCCGCGGTGGGCTATCAGCCAACCCTGGCCTCTGAAATGGGCGACTTGCAGGAACGTATTACCTCAACCAAGACCGGTTCGATTACCTCCATTCAGGCGGTGTATGTTCCCGCTGATGATTTGACTGATCCGTCCCCGGCAACCACCTTCGCGCATCTGGATGCCACCGTGGTGCTCTCGCGGCAGATTGCCGAGCTGGGTATTTATCCTGCGGTGGATCCGCTGGATTCAACCTCCCGTCAACTGGATCCTTTAGTTATCGGCGAAGAGCATTACGATGTCGCTCGCTCGGTACAGGGCACTTTGCAGCGCTATAAAGAACTGAAAGATATTATTGCCATTCTGGGTATGGATGAGCTCTCGGAAGAAGATAAGCAAATCGTATCTCGTGCCCGTAAGGTACAGAAGTTCTTGTCCCAGCCCTTCTTCGTGGCCGAAGTCTTCACTGGCTCAGCCGGTAAATATGTTTCACTGAAAGACACCATTGCGGGCTTCAAGGGCATTGTTAATGGTGATTATGATGATCTGCCAGAACAGGCCTTTTACATGGTCGGCAGCATCGACGAAGTCATCGAAAAAGCCAAGTCTCTATAATTGTCACGAGCCGCTAAGCAGATAATGGGAGAGTAATCATGGCAATGACCATGCATGTCGATATCGTTAGTGCAGAATCTGAGATTTTTTCAGGCACGGCGGAAATGGTGCTGGCACCCGCAGTCATGGGTGAAGTTGGCATTATGCCGCGTCATACCCAGATGATGACACCGTTGAAACCCGGCGAAGTACGGGTGACCCGCGAAGGTGGGGAGCAGGAATATTTCTATGTCTCCGGTGGCATTATGGAAGTGCAACCACATGTGGTTACCGTACTCTCTGACACTGCCGTACGTGCGAGCGATCTGGACGAAGCCGCCGCGCTGGAAGCGAAAAAGCATGCCGAAGAAGCACTAAAAGATCGCGCAGGTGACATGAATTACGCCAAGGCTGAGGCCGAACTGGCACAGGCCGTTGCGCAGATTCGTATGATTCAGAAGATACGCAAAAACATCGGTGGTTAAATCCAGAAGGCAGAAACGCTGAATTAGGTATCCTGGGGGGGCAGTTGTTATACTGCCCCCTTTATTTTTATTTCTGAGAAAATTATGTCTGAGTCTACATCTGATCAAATCGTCGAGAAAAACAAGGTCGTCACCTTCACCTATATTATTATGGATGAAAACGGCAGCGTGCAGGAACAGTCGGATATTCCGATGAGTTATCTGCATGGTGGCGATGATCGAATCTTTCCTGCCGTAATGACCGCGATGGAAGCTCATACGGTTGGCGACAAAGTTGAAATTGTTTTGCCACCAAAAGAAGGGTTTGGTGAATATGACCCCAGCCTGACCTATCAGGATAAAGTTGACAACGTACCCCCAGAGTACCGGCAGATCGGTTCCGAAGCCGAGTTTAAAAATGAATCTGGTGAGACCGTTAAAATGACCGTCGTCAAGGTTGAAAACGGCACGGTGTTTCTCGATGGTAACCACCTCTTCGCCAACAAGACCATGACCTTCAAAATTAACATCACCGCTATTCGAGATGCCGCCGATGAAGAAATTCGAACCGGCACGGTAGTCACGGATGGCCCGGATCTCAGCACTACACATTAAGTCTTATAGTGTAAAAAATATTAATATTGGATAATTAATTTGTCTACCTCATCAGCCTGTGCAGATTGCAAAATAGTATTTATTGTTCATTCCGGCATCGGCAGTTAACAAATTTATAAAAAATAATCAGGACATTTCATAACCGTATGTCAGCTGCAAAACTCAATATTATTATTCTGGCCGCCGGTCAGGGTTCAAGGATGAAATCCCGGCTTCCCAAAGTTCTTCATCCGCTTGCCGGTCAACCTCTGCTCGGCCATGTCATCAACACCGCGCGCAAGCTAAACCCCGAACGCATCATTGTGGTCTATGGCCACGGTGGCGAACAGGTGCCGGGGGCACTGGCGGCTGATGATCTAATTTGGGTGAAACAACAGGAGCAACTGGGCACTGGACATGCCGTCGCACAGGCTATGCCGGAAGTCGATGACGCGGCAACCGTACTGGTGTTATATGGTGATGTGCCCTTGACCCGAGCAGAATCTCTAATAGAACTGGCGGACAATGGTGCCGATGCCTTTGCCTTATTGACCGTGCATCTCGCGGATCCAGGCGGCTATGGGCGTATCATTCGCAATGACAAAGCCGAGGTCACGCATATCGTTGAGCACAAAGATGCGCATGCAGATGAGCTTCTCGTGAACGAAGTAAACACCGGGATTCTAGCGAGCAACGCCGGTCGTCTGCGCGGCTGGCTGGACACGCTAAACAACGATAATGCCCAGGGTGAATACTATCTTACCGATGTGATTGCCATGTCGGTAAACGATGGCATTGCTATCAAAACTAGCCAGCCAAATTCAGAGATGGAAGTGCTGGGTGTTAATAGCCGCGCCCAACTGGCCATGCTGGAACGAGACTATCAGCAACAGCAGGCCGAAGCACTGATGGCACAGGGCGTGACAGTAATCGATCCGGCGCGGCTGGATATTCGTGGCGAAGTTGAAATTGCACAGGATGTTATTTTAGATGTGAACGTGGTTCTGGTTGGCAAGGTGAAAATCGGGGAAGGCGTCTATATTGGTCCCGGTTGTGTCATCAAAGATGCAACGATTGCGGAGGGCGTACAGATACAGCCGCATTGTGTAATCGAACAGGCAAGTGTTGGTGCAGATGCATTGATCGGCCCCTTTGCTCGATTGCGTCCCGGCGCGGAATTGTCAGCTAATACCCATGTGGGTAATTTTGTTGAAATTAAAAATAGTGTCGTGGGTACGGCCTCAAAAATAAATCATCTAAGTTATATCGGTGACAGTGATATCGGCGCACGGGTAAATATTGGCGCAGGGGTGATTACCTGCAACTACGATGGTGCCTACAAACATCGTACGACTATTGGTGATGATGTGTTTGTAGGTTCTGATTGTCAGCTAGTCGCGCCGGTGAAAATTGGCGATGGTGCCAGCCTCGGTGCAGGAACAACATTAACGCGCAACGCCATCGCCGGTGAACTGACCCTGAGTCGAGCAAAACAGAAAACCATAAAAGGCTGGAAAAGACCGGTTAAGAAAAATAGCTAGTCACTACTGATAACCCAGTAGGCTGGGCACTGCCCACCTGATCCAATAGGTTAAAAACAGGATAACGTTCACTATGAAACAACAATATATATTATGGGTTTTCCCTCGGAACTAAATACATGTGCGGAATAGTTGGAGCCATTGCAAAAGAAAACATCATCGATGTCCTGATCGAGGGGCTAAAACGGCTGGAGTATCGCGGTTATGATTCAGCCGGTGTGGCACTGCTCGATGAGTCTAGTTGCATACAACGCGTGCGCATGCCGGGCAAGGTTAAACAGCTGGAAGCCGAGCTGGAGAAAACACCTGCAAACGGTCAAGTTGGTATTGCCCACACCCGTTGGGCCACCCATGGCGTTCCCAACCGAAATAATGCCCATCCACATGTCTGCAACAAAAGTGTCGCGGTGGTTCATAACGGCATTATTGAAAACTTTGAAATTCTCAAGCAAGCACAGCAGGCCGACAATTATGTCTTTACCTCGGATACCGATACCGAAGTCATTGTGCATCAGTTACACAAATACATAAATGAAGGAAACAATTTATATCAGGCCGTTTGTGCAACCGTAAAAGATCTGCAAGGCGCGTATGCCCTTGGTGTGATCAGCACGGAAGAACCCGATACATTAATCACTGCCCGCCGAGGTAGTCCACTGGTGATTGGTCTTGGTGTCGATGCTAACTATATTGCCTCTGATGTTGCCGCGTTGATTAGTAAAACTCAGAATTTTATTTATCTTGAAGAAGGTGATGTTGCAATACTGCGTTCATCCGACGTTGAAATTTTTAATCAGGACGGTCAACGAGTCGAACGTGAAATTCATCAGAGCACACTAAAAGCAGATGCCGTTGAGCGTGGCGAATATGCCCATTACATGCTCAAGGAAATTTATGAACAACCAACAGCTATCGCCGAAACACTAGAAGGTCGGCTGGGACAAGGCAAAGTTCTTGAAAGTGCGTTTGGTCCAAAAGCCGCCGCTATTTTTGATACTATAAAGCGGGTACAAATTATCGCCTGCGGTACCTCCTATCACGCGGGTCTGATCGCCCGCTACGGCTTTGAAGCGCTGGCCGGGATTCCCTGCAATGTCGAAGTTGCCAGTGAGTTTCGTTATCGCCGAGCAGCCGTCTCCCCTAACACCCTATTTGTGACAATTTCTCAATCAGGTGAAACTGCCGACACCCTGGCCGCATTACGCGCCTCTAAAGACATGGGCTTCGCCCATAGCCTAAGCATTTGCAACGTGCCAGAAAGTTCATTAGTACGCGAATCTGATCTAGTGCTAATGACCCGCGCAGGGCCAGAAATTGGCGTGGCCTCCACCAAAGCTTTCACCACCCAACTGGTTGCCTTATTGTTGCTGATCATTGTACTGGGTCGCCGTCACCAGCTAGATGAGGCATTAGAGGCACGACTGGTAGAGCAGCTACGCCAGCTACCACTGATGGTGGAACAGGTGCTCAAGCTTGATGATCAGATCAGCAAACTGGCCATACGCTTTGGTGACAAACACAACGCCCTGTTCCTTGGCCGTGGCGAACAGTATCCGGTGGCAATGGAAGGCGCGCTTAAACTTAAAGAAATATCCTACATTCATGCCGAAGCTTATCCTGCCGGTGAACTCAAACACGGACCACTGGCACTGGTCGATGCGCAGATGCCTATCGTAGTGGTCGCGCCCAATGATGAGTTGCTTGATAAACTCAAGGCTAACTTACAGGAAGTTCGTGCGCGCGGAGGAGAACTCTATGTTTTCGCCGATGTGGAATCAGGCATGGAAGAAGCCGATGGCATAACCGTACTTAATGTCGCACCCACCGACAAAGCCATATCACCTATTGTCTTTACTATTCCACTGCAATTACTTTCTTATCACGCCGCCCTGATCAAGGGCACCGATGTTGATCAACCCCG
>CAZIJT010000028.1:0-24053 GCA_964539595.1 uncultured Thiohalophilus sp.
CCGAATACAAGATTACTTGTGCGATTAAAGTGCATTGTAGGTTCGCCTTCAGGCGTACATGTGCGGCTGAAGCCGCACCTACAGGTCACACCATACATTCAGATTTGGAGCACGCTATTTAGCGTTCACCGGTAACACTGTAATACATGCTGATATAGGGTTCATATAGTCGGGGGTATTTCAGTTTCATTGAGACTGGTAGTTCCTGATAATTAGCCCAGCCATCAAGATCACCGCTATAGGGATCACTTCCTGTTATCTCACCGTCGCCGTTGAGATCCAGATCATCACCGGCCAGGTTTTGTTTTAACCGTCCTACAAAGCCCTGCCACATATTGCGAACATTGGTATAGCCTTCAGCGGCCAGCAGGTTACCGGCCAATACACTGCGATAGCCTGTACGACACATGGTAATAATCAGGGTATCTTTGGGCAGATCCAGCGCATTTACTGCTGCTACAAAGTCGGTTGGATCCTGAGGGATGTATTCACCTTTGTCTGGGTTGCGCTGTCGATTGTAAATATGCGGAAAGGGAATGCTGTACGCACGGCGTGGATGCCCACCGACATATTCCTCAATAGTACGGACGTCAATAATAATGGCGGGTTGTTCATCATCGTCATCGCGGTGGCGGCGGTGATGACGTTTTTCTTTTTTGGCTTCTGTGGTGTTGAGGTAAGCGCTCGCGGCACTGATCTCCGAGTGGTATGCGCGAGTGAGAGTATTACTGTAGCGGTTGCCGTCATTGCCGTCTGCAAAGACGCTAAGTGGTGAAAGTAAAAATACGAGAATAGTATATAGTAGATTCCTGATATTCATGTTCGCTCCCTTTGTTGTGTTTTGTCTTAACTTTTTATTATTGTTATCACTCGAAAGTAAAGCACAAAACAATGCCATTCGCCATAAAGGGGCGCTCAACTGCGTCATGAAATTGACTCGCTTTTCCTTCCTGCTTCTATCCACTTGAAATTACTATTAAAAATAATCAGGCATAGTTCTTGCTCTTCACTCTGTAGTGACGCAGTTGGCGTCAGATTACAGGCAAAGAACAGGAATATATCATGCAGCACGAAAGCACTGATTCAGAGAATCTGAAAGATGCATTTTCAATTTTCAATGAACTTTCCAGCCAGTTAACTGAGTCCTACCAACAGCTTGAAGCTCGCGTTGCCGATCTTAATGAAGAACTTCAGGCCACACGCGATCAGCGTATTCGTGAACTCACCGAAAAAGAACGTCTTGCCGCGCGTCTCAGCCTGTTACTGGACGTGCTTCCGGGTGGGGTGATTGTGCTGGATGGTGAAGGTATTATCCGTGAGAACAATCCTGCTGCCGAGGCTTTATTGGGGCAGCCTTTACTGGGTATTAGCTGGAGTGAAGTTATTGGCCGCGCTTTTGCTCCGCGTTGCGATGATGGCCATGAAGTATCATTGGTCGATGGTCGCCGAGTTAACATTTCAACCTGCCCGCTAGGTGCTGAGCCGGGACAAATTCTACTGATTACTGATGTAACTGAGATGCGTATGTTGCAGGACAGACTTTCCCAGCAGCAGCGTCTTGCTTCTATGGGAGAAACGGCTGCTTCGCTGGCGCATCAAATTCGTACACCCTTATCTTCCGCCATGCTTTATGCCTCCAATCTTAAACGTTCGAAAATGGATGATGGGCAGCGTTTACAGGTGGCCGACAAAATATTTTCACGCCTGCGTCACCTCGAACAGCTGGTGGATAACATGCTGGTTTATGCCCGTGGCGGTAAAAGTGGTGAAGAATTCTTTACTGCCGATGTGCTGTTGGCGGAATTAAAACAGGTGCTGGATGTGCAGTTACAGTCCAGCCAGGTTCGTTTTGAGTGGAAAGACGAAACCGCCGGTAAACGTTTATACGGTAATCGGCAAATGATTCTAAGCGGTTTGATTAACCTTGCTGTGAATGCGATTCAGGCCATGGATAATTATGGCGAGATCAAAGCGCTGGCCTGTTTAGATGAAGCAGGACAACTTGAATTACGCATTTCGGATAATGGCCCCGGTATTCCATTGCAGGCACAGGACAAGTTATTCGATCCGTTCTACACCACACGCAAGGAAGGCACCGGCTTGGGACTGGCGGTGGTGCAGGCGATTGCCCGCGCCCATAAAGGTGAAGTGAAACTGGTTTCGACAGTTTCAAAAGGTAGTGCGTTCAGTTTGCATCTACCCATATTCCATGCAACTCAACATAAACATGACTCAGTAGTTTCCTCGCTGGATTCAGCGGTGAGCAGACAACAGATTGCCTGATAATATTAGCGACGAGGAATTAATATGACGATGGATTTAAGCATTTTGGTTGTTGAAGATGACGAGTCTTTATCCGAAGCCTTAGAAGATACCTTGCAGATAGCGGGCTACAAAGTACGTAGTGCTGAAAACGGCTTAATGGCTTTGCGCCAGCTTGAAGATGAAGCGGTCGATCTGATTATCAGTGACATCAACATGCCAAAAATGGATGGCCACAGTTTGCTGAAAAAAGTGCGCGCCCAGTTCCCAGACATTCCAATGATCCTGATGACCGCCTATGGCACCATCCAGCAGGCGGTGGATGCTATGCGTGATGGTGCGGTGGATTATATGGTCAAACCCTTTGAAGCAGAAGTGCTGGTCAATATGGTGGGGCAATATATTGGTTTGGCGGGTGCGGATGAAGAAATGATTGTTGTCGATGAGGTATCACAGGAACTCGCCCGAATGGCAGTGAAAGTGGCTGACAGTGATGCAACGATTATGATTACCGGTGAAAGTGGTGTCGGCAAGGAAGTGCTGGCACAGTTTGTTCACCGTCACTCATCACGTTATGACAAACCCTTTATCGCGATCAACTGTGCGGCGATTCCCGAGAATATGCTGGAAGCAACCTTGTTTGGTTATGAAAAAGGTGCATTTACTGGCGCTTATAAAGCCTGCCCCGGAAAGTTTGAACAAGCTCAGGGTGGCACGCTGCTACTGGATGAAATTTCAGAAATGGATCTGGGGTTGCAGGCCAAACTATTGCGGGTGTTACAGGAACGAGAAGTTGAGCGTCTTGGTAGCTCTGAGATGATTAAGCTGGATGTAAGAGTGTTGGCGACTTCGAATCGAGATATGCAGGTGGTGGTCGCAGAAAATAAATTTCGTGAAGATTTATTTTATCGGCTTAATGTTTTTCCGCTACACATGTGTCCACTGCGGGATCGTCGAGGCGATATTGTACCGTTGGCAAAGCGTTTGCTGGAAAAGCATGCGCGCACATCGACACAGATTATTCCTGAACTTTCAGAGCAAGCCTGTACCTGTTTGTTACAACATAGCTGGCCGGGTAATATTCGTGAACTGGATAATGTTATTCAACGTGCGCTGATTCTGCATTCTGATACTGTCATTAATGAGCAGGATCTGCATTTTGAAGTGACTGCCGCCGCGCCTAAATCTAATTCCACGTTTAAGCTTAATGAAACTGTTGTGGTTGATGCAAAAGATGAGTCATTAAATTCTGATTTAAAACAACGTGAATGGGATTTGATTCTGGATGCTATACACAGTGCCCGGGGTAGCCGCAAGGTGACAGCAGAGCGGCTGGGAATTAGTCAGCGTACGCTGCGTTATAAACTGGCTCGCATGCGTGAAGCCGGTATTACTGTGCCGGGGAGTTCGGATGCTCGCACACCGGATCAAGGGATGGCTGGTCTGGAAACTGCATAGTCAGTGTATCGCAGGTGTTAACGACGAACTTTTGACGATGATGTATTTAATTTCTACGGGTTAAATTCCCCGCTGCTTGCAGCGAAGCAACATTGTAGGTGCGGCTTCAGCCACACATGTTCGCCTCATGGTGCCCGTAAGGGTAGAAGGCGAGCCTACCACTCATACCCGTGAGCTTGCTGCGGGGAAGTTTATTTTCTACAAGGTGTTGATATGACGAATGCAATTACATCTGAAGCACTATTAGTACAAATGCGTGCGATGGCCAGTGCAGCACAGGCAAAAAGCCCTGAAAGTGTTGCCGAAGTTGGTGGAGCAGGTGAATTTTCGGAGCTGTTAAAACAGTCCATTGATAAAGTAAATGACTCGCAAATGGAAGCGGCTAAATTAGCAGATGCTTTTCAGCAAGGCGACACTGAAGTACAAATGTCTGAGGTTATGGTGGCATTACAAAAATCCAACGTTTCATTTCAGGCCATGCTACAGGTACGCAATAAACTGGTGAATGCCTATCAGGAGATCATGAATATGCCAGTGTAATTTTATTTGATATGTGCAAACCGCTTTCCCGCTACTCAACATTATTAACGGCATAAATCATAAATTATGGATCTCGTAAAATCAGAACAGTTTAGCGCCCCCTTCATGGGCATGGTGGGATTGCCGGTGGTACGTCAGCTGGGATTGCTGATTGGCCTGGCTGCCAGTATTGGCCTGGGGGTTGCCGTAGTGCTCTGGTCACAAACACCGTCTTTCAATATTCTTTATAGCAATGTAACCGGCCAGGATGCACAGGCGATGGCCGAGGTTCTAAAACGAAATAATATTGAATTCCGACTGGATCCCGATAGCGGTGCGATCATGGTTGATTCTGGTAAGCGTAGCGAAGCCATGTTGAAACTAGCAGCAGAAAATCTTCCAAATAGTTCGGGTGAAGGTTTTGAAATTATGAATCAGGAGCAGGGCTTCGGTTCCAGTGCCTTTATTCAGGGTGTGCGTTATCAACGTGCGCGAGAAGGGGAGCTGGCACGTACTATCAAGTCGATTGCGGCGGTTGAAAATGCGCGTGTGCATCTGGCTTTACCGAAAGAATCGGCCTTCGTGCGTAACCGTAAGAAACCCGGCGCGTCGGTAATGATCAAGCTGGCGACGGGGCGACGTCTGGAAAAAGAACAGATTGCGGCAATCACCCATCTGGTGGCGTCCAGCGTGACTAATCTTGAAACCTCACAGGTAACCCTGGTTGATAATCGGGGACGCTTATTGTCATCGGACAGTGATGGCAATGATCTGGCGATGACGGCAAATGAATTCGAATACACCCGTAAGCTGGAAAAAACCTATATTGAACGTATTGAACATTTACTTTCACCCCTGGTCGGTATTCATGGTGTGCGTGCGCAGGTCAATGCTGATCTGGATTTTACCCGTACCGAATCTACTCAGGAACAGTTTAATCCTGATTTACCTGCTTTGCGTAGTGAACAGAAAATTGAAGAACAGAGTAAAGGTGTGCAAACACAGGGGGGAATTCCGGGTGCGTTGACCAATGAGCCTCCCGGTAAACCGATTGCGCCAGAACAGGTTGCGGGGCAAACGACTGAAGATGCTCTCGTCGTTGAAGGTCCAAGCCGATCCAAAAAACGCTCGCTGCGTAATTTTGAACTGGATAAAACGATTAGCCACACCCGCCACAGTCTAGGGGGTATTCGTCGCCTTTCTGTCGCGGTGTTGCTGGATGTAAAAATAGGCAAAGATGATAAAGGCAATCCCATCGAGACACCCTATACCGATGAAGAGCTAACGCGCTTTAGCGCGTTGGTAAAAGAAGTGGTTGGCTTCAACTCGATGCGCGGTGATAGCGTCAAAGTGATCAACAGCGCCTTCCTGCCAACTGAAGAAATGGCCGAAATTCCTGAACCTCCGATCTGGGAACAGTCCTGGTTCTGGTCGGTGCTCAAGCAAGCTGCCGGGGCAATGATGGTGTTATTCCTGGTGCTGGGTATTCTTCGCCCGATCATGCGTCATCTTGCCTCAGCACCCAGGCAGGTGGTTGTGAATGAAGCCGGTGAACAGATCCCTGAAGATCAACTCACGCTTAGTCAGGAAGGTGGCGGGCGTCTACCTAAACCATCGACCTATGAGGATAATTTGAACATGGCCAAGTCCTTAGCTTCACAGGAACCGAAGCGCGTAGCGCAGGTCGTTAAAGGCTGGCTTGAAGACTAGAATTTATGGCAAATGATGCAAAAAATAATAAAAAACTCTCGGGTATAGAACGCACGGCTGTGTTGTTGATGACCCTGGGTGAACAGGATGCGGCTGAAATCATGAAGCTGCTGAATCCCAAGGAAGTGCAGAAAATCGGCGAGGCGATGGCGACTCTGGGCAGTATTGGTCGTGATACTGTTGATGATGTGTTGACTGATTTCTGCGATATCGTCGATGAACAAACCGCACTGGGTATTGGTAATGAAGAATATTTGCGTAATGTGTTGATCACTGCGCTGGGTGAAGATAAGGCGGGCAATGTTATTGACCGTATTCTTATGGGGCATGATGCCAAGGGACTGGAAACATTGAAATGGATGGAGCCACGCGCAGTAGCGGAATTGATTCGACTCGAACATCCACAAATTATTGCCATTATCCTTTCTTATCTTGAAAGTGATAATTCGGCAGAAATTCTGGCCGCCCTGCCTGAGAACATGCAAACCGATGTGTTGATTCGCATTGCCACGCTGGATGGTATTCAACCTTCAGCTTTACATGAGCTGGATGAAATGTTGGAAAAACAGTTTGCTGGTAATTCAGATAGTCTGAAATCTGCTGGCATGGGCGGCATTAAAACCGCCGCTAATCTACTTAACTTCCTCGACTCGACGCTGGAAAACCAGATGATGGAAAAAGTGAAGGAAGTTGATGAGGAGCTGGGGCAGAACATTCAGGATCTGATGTTTGTATTTGACAACCTCATTGATGTGGATGACCGTGGAATTCAAGCGCTATTACGTGAAATTTCTTCTGAAAATTTGATCGTTGCCCTCAAGGGTGCCGATGAAGATGTTAAAGAAAAAATTATTAAAAATATGTCCAAACGCGCGGCGGAAATGTTGCGTGATGATCTGGAAGCCAAAGGACCGGTACGTCTGAGTGAAGTCGAAGCTGCGCAAAAGGAAATTCTTTCCATAGCTCGCAGAATGTCTGAGTCAGGTGAAATTTCTCTGGGTGGCGGAGGCGATGATTTTGTCTGATAGCCTGACCGCAGAGAAAGATACCAGCGCGTATGAACGCTGGGAGCTTCCCGTAGTGGGTGAAGGTCAGTCACGAGCAGGCCCGGTCACTGCCGCAGAAATTGAGTCTATTCAAAAACAGGCGTATGTAGAAGGTCATGAAAATGGCTACCGCGATGGTCATGCAGAAGGCCGGGGTGCGGGTGAGTCTGAAGTCAGGCAACAGGCGGCAGAACTTCAAACATTAATTCAGACGCTGGATACTCCCTTTGCGGATCTTGATGAGCAGGTAATTGAACAGACGGCACAACTGGCGATGGCGGTTGCGCGTCAGATTATTCGTCGAGAATTACATACCGATCCCGGTCAGGTAGTGGCGGTGGTACGTGATGCGCTCAAAGCGCTGCCGGTGATGGCGCGACATATTCGTGTTTTCCTGCATCCTGATGATGCTGTATTGGTACGCGATGCGTTGTCCTTGCAGGATAAAGATGATGACAGTCAAACCTGGAAGGTTATTGAAGAACCACTATTAAGCCGTGGAGGCTGCAAAATCACGAGTGAAAACTCGACTATTGATGCGAGCGTGGAAATGCGTTTACAACGTGTGATTACTGAAATCATGGGTGGAGAACGCGCCCGTGACTAAACTACAGCACTGTAGGCAACACTGGTGTGAAGGTTTGCAGTTGATTGAATCACGTCTTGAGCATGTTGATCATATCGTAGTGGAAGGTCGCCTCAGCCGTATGGTAGGAATGACTCTGGAAGCGGTGGGTTGCCAGTCGGTAATGGGTGCCCGTTGTATGGTGGAAAGCCAGGACGGCAAGGATATCGAAGCCGAAGTGGTGGGTTTTGCCGGTGAACGTTTATACCTGATGCCCATCGGCAGCCTGAGTGGCATTCATCCGAATGCCCGCGTTATTCCTAGTGAACATTTATATGAAGCCGAGGTGGGTGATGCCATGCTGGGACGGGTGCTGGATGGATCCGGTAAACCGCTGGATGGCAAAGGGCCACTTGAAACTACAGAAAACAAACCGCTGATCGGCACGCCAGTGAATCCTCTGGAACGAGCGGCGATCAGTGAACCGCTGGATGTGGGCGTAGGTGCTATCAATGCGCTACTGAGTGTGGGTCGTGGGCAACGCATGGGATTGTTCGCCGGTTCCGGTGTGGGCAAGAGTGTGCTGCTTGGGATGATGACCCGCTATACCACCGCCGATGTGATTGTGGTTGGCATGATTGGTGAGCGTGGTCGTGAAGTAAAAGAATTTATTGATAATATCCTCGGTGAAGAAGGTATGGCGCGTGCGGTGGTGGTTGCAGTACCGGCGGATCAAACACCGGTGATGCGCATGCATGGGGCGATGTTGGCCACCAGTATTGCCGAGTATTTTCGTGATCAGGGTAAAGATGTTTTATTGTTAATGGATTCACTCACCCGTTTTGCGCAGGCGCAGCGGGAAATTGCGTTGGCCATTGGTGAACCCCCAGTGACCAAAGGCTATCCACCTTCCGTCTTTGCCCGCTTACCGCAACTGGTGGAACGTGCCGGTAATGGTAAGCCGGGTGGAGGTTCGATTACTGCGTTTTATACGGTGTTGACGGAAGGGGATGATCAACAGGATCCGATTGCCGATGCCGCGCGTGCGATTCTCGATGGCCATATTGTTCTGTCACGCACGCTGGCTGAAGGCGGGCATTATCCTGCCATTGATGTTGAAGCTTCGATTAGCCGGGCGATGGTGGATATTGTCGATCCTGCCCATATGAGTGTGGTGCAAAACTTCAAACGCATTTATTCAGTTTATCAACGCAATCTGGATTTAATTTCCGTCGGTGCGTATTCGCAGGGCAGTGACACGCGTATTGACGAATCAATCATGATGCAGCCATCGATGATGCAGTTTTTGCAACAGGATTTGCGTGATGCGGTTAACTGGGAACAAAGTTTGCAGGGATTGATTGATGTGTTTGCCAATGCACCTGCGCCGCAGGAATCGAATAACCCTGGCTCAGCGGTGGCGATTGCACAATAAGATGAAATTTAGCATACAGAAAACCTGATCAGGGACGCTATCGGGTAGAGAACGTGATGACAGCCGGATGTCACTATTAATAAAGGTAGTTATTATGAAAAAATCAAGTCGTATCCAGCCGCTGAAAAAGTTGGCTTCCCGCCATGAACAGCAGGCTGCCAGGGTGCTAGGCCAGTCTCGCACGCAGCTGGGACAACAGCTAAATCGCTTGCAGGAATTGTTTAGTTATCGGGAAGATTATCAGAAACGCTTTCGTCTTGAAGCTGAAAAAGGTATTGCCGGTGCGCAGCTACAGTCCTACCAATCGTTTATACAACAGCTGGATGAAGCAATTCGCCAGCAGCAAACACAGGTAGAGCAGGCAGAAAAAAATTGTTCAACGGTAACCTCAGCGTGGCGTGAAACCCATACTCGTACGCAGGTGCTGGATAAAGCGATCCAGCGATTGCAGGTGAAAGAAAATCGACAGGCGGAAAAAATTGCTCAGCGTGAAATTGATGATTTAGTTAATCATCGCTATTGTGTTGCGATGGAGTCATAAACTGGCATATGCCTTGCATTTTATCTCACAGGAACCATCAATGTGAATGCGAGGAAACATGTCAGAGTCCATGCCAATTATGGCAAACACCGCTGCGCTTAGTCAGAGTAAGGATGCACTGAGTACAGGTACCGCCACATCAGGCACCGATGCCAGCACCGCCAGCGGTGACTTTACCGAACTCCTGGATGCACAATTACAATTGGCAGAAGAGGATGTCTCGGCTTTTCCTACCGAATTATTAACCATAACAGACGATGTGGATCCGCTCACCGCGGTACCCGCGAGCGGCAATGACTTGCCGCTGGCAGCGGCAAATCCTGCGCAGGCCATAGTAGCCTTACCTGAACTACTCCCCACTCAGAATAATACAGCAGCCAGTTTGCAGGCTTCCCAACAGGCGGCAGCGCTGAAACCAATGGCGGCGGCGAATAGCGGAAGCGAAGTGGGGGCAGCTATATCCAGTACCGGTTTAAATGCAGATGATGCTATCAGCATGGATGAGGTGTTGATGGCCAAACAGCAACAACATTTTATGCAGACAGCCACGAATAGCAAAGACAGTCCACTATTTGAATCGGCATTGAATCAGCAGTTGGCGAGTGAACCCGCCAGCCAGTCGGCTTCAAATTCATCATTACAAAATTTATCGAGCATAGCGGGGTTGTCGGCAGGTGTGGCAACCAAGACCGATGCGATGCCGACTTTATCGCCCCCACCTTTAAATGTGCCACCCCAACATCCCGGCTGGAATCAATCGGTGGGTGATCGGCTGCAATGGATGGTTGGGCAAAATCTTCAATCCGCTGAAATCAGGCTGGATCCGCCGGAGCTGGGCAGCATGGAAGTGCGTGTGCAGATAAACAAGGATCACGCCAGCATTGTTTTCGCCGCACCGAATCAGCAGGTTCGAGATGCGCTGGAAGCCGCTATTCCACGTCTGCGGGAAATGATGAATGACATTGGTCTGTCGTTGGGAGATGTAAATGTGTCTCAGGAATCCTTTACTCAACAGCAACAGACTAACGAGGACAGAGCACCAGCAAGCAATATTGCGGCCAATAGTGAACCCGAAATGGAAGGGCAGAGTGTATCTACCGTAGTTACGCCACGGCAAGGGCAGGGGATGCTGGACGCCTATGCCTGAGGACAGAAAATAGGGATATGAATAATTAAAGAATGCCACTGGTTTGTCGATTGATAAGCTGAAACCCATCTGTCCCCACGGGCAGGAAATTGAAGGTCGCATATGTATACGATTTGCAAACCAAGCGAATCTGAAGAACTGGTTAACAGCTATTCCGGGCTGGTGCAGCGTATCGCTTATCATTTGATTGCGCGATTGCCTGCCAGTGTGGTTGTTGATGATCTGATTCAGGTGGGTATGTTGGGACTACTCGATGCCGCACAACACTATGATCCTGCGCAGGGAGCCAGTTTTGAAACGTATGCCACGATTCGTATTCGTGGATCGATGCTGGATGAACTACGCCGTAATGACTGGGCACCCAAGTCGATTCATCGAAAAGCGCGTGACATTATGGCGGTGGTTAGCCAGATTGAAGGAAAAACAGGACGTGAGGCGCGCGCCAGTGAAGTGGCTAAGCAAATGGGACTTTCACTGGATGAATATTACAAAATTATGCAGGAAACCAATTCTTGCCGGATTTTGAATTTTATTGATCTGGGCACAGCAGAAGACTATGTCACCGATAGCTTTCAGTCGGACACCGCGCAACCGCTGGATAATATCGAGCAGGATGAATTTAAACAGCATCTGGCGGCTGCGATTAGCGCGTTGCCGGAGCGGGAAAAACTGGTTGTTAGTCTTTACTATAATGAAGAATTTAATCTGCGTGAAATAGGTGAAGTTCTGGGCGTGAGCGAGTCACGCATTAGTCAGTTGCTGGGACAGGCACATATTCGAATTCGCAAGCAGCTGGATGATACAGGTTAAATTGCTTGAGGGTGTTTTTTGATCAAAATACCGGTTTGTTTATAGCGCAAGAATCGCATTTGTTGTTAAACACAGTTTACTGATTTCTAAATCAGTATTCACTTATTCAGACTAATTCCAGCGGACAGACATCACATTTTGTAGATAAAATTTCTGTGATGAGCCGCTGCGCGCCAGCTAAATAACATATTCAACTATACTGACTGCAAGTTTTAAGTTCACTTGTTTTCAACTCTGCCGATAACATTTTGTGAACCATTTAGCGTTTATCTCTCTATTATTTAGAGATAATAATCCGGCGTATTCTTAAATTATCATAGCGACACACTATGACGTATGCCACGCCTCATTACAGAGGTGCGTGATAAAAAAACGCGCCTGAGCAGTGAATAACAGAGCAAGGAGATACCAATGTCTTTTAATGATGTATTCATGTTATTCCCCAGTCCAGTGTTGTCGGGGTTTGCGTGGTTTTTTATCCTGGCTACTGTTTTGTACATTGCCCGTGTTCATGCGCATAAGGCGATTCATTCTTTTACCCGGGTCATTCATAATGCGATGCGACTATCGGCAAAATCGGTGCAGCGAACAGAAAAAAGAATGATTGAGCGCAATACCGAAGTGTTGTTGACGCAGGGACGTGAAGCCACTGAACATATTATTGAGCGTGAATTTGAACGCATTAATGATACCGTGCAAAAAGATCTGTCTGAGTATCCTGCACTGCATCGTCTATTGAGTGAAGAAATTACCAGTATCGATGAAGATTATCAGGAAAGCACGGATGTGCCGCCCGCCCCTCCGGGTTGGTTGAAAGCGGTTGAAGCGGTGGCGAAAATACCGGGAACCAAGGGTGATCCTATGGTCGGGCATGTGCTGGAAGATATTCACCAGTCCATGATTAAGGCCAATACCAAAGCAACGGAAGAATATAGAAAATCCAGTCATAAACGCCATCAGCTGTTAAATAATATGATGCCGCACTGGCGCAAGGTTTCGCATACCCTTGCCCAGGTTGATAAAAATATTAACAGCCTGTTGCAGCGCTCAGTAACCATTGATCGTCACATGGAAGAATATGAAAGTATTCAGGCGGGATCAGAACGTGCTGTGCAGCGATTGTCGTCGTCGTCTCTTACCCAGTTTTTTATCTCGGCTTTTGTCCTGGTGATTGCTGTCGGCGGCGCGATTATCAATTTTAATTTGATTGCTCGTCCGATGTCAGAAATGGTGGGCGGTACCAGTCAGTTAATGGGTTTCCAGACCTCTGAAATTGCAGCGCTGGTGATTATTCTGGTTGAGATAGCGATGGGACTGTTCTTAATGGAGTCCATGCGCATTACCCGCCTGTTCCCGCTGATTGGTGCACTGAATGACAAGTTACGGATTCGAATGGTCTGGATTACCTTTGGAATTTTATTGACCCTGGCCAGCGTTGAAGCTGGGCTGGCGTATATGCGAGAACTGTTGATGCAGGATGCAGCAGCAACGCGAGCGTTATTACGTGAAGATGGAGTTGAGGTGATTGAAAGTTCCTATCTCTGGATTACCACTGCCGCACAGATGGGGATGGGTTTCATCCTGCCGTTTGCCTTAACCTTTATTGCCATTCCGCTGGAATCGTTTGTGCATTCGATGCGTACGGTAATGGGAATTGTTGCGGTAGCCTTTTTACGTAGCCTGATTTGGCTGCTACGCCTGACTGGAAATATGTTCCGTTTTTCGGGCGATATGCTGGTTAACTTCTATGATCTATTTATCTTTGCGCCGCTATGGATTGAACGTCAAATTCATTTAAAGCAGAAATCACCTGATAATAAGGCGGAAAGTGATGCGACTGAAAATGTTCGTTATGGCTCTTTATAGAGACAAACAAGGTAGAGATAAAAATGTTTAAATTAAAATTTCCTCTTTTTACACTTGTGCTTGTTGCGATGCTGGTGTTGTTAGCCAGTTGTTCTGATGAGAAACAGGTTCCGAATACGCGCGGCGTCTATATGTTAATGGATACCTCGGGGACGTATACGAAAGAACTGAAACAGGCACAGCGAGTGATTAACTTTATTCTTTCTAATCTTAATCCGGGTGATACCTTTGCGGTGGCGCGAGTCGATACCGGTAGTTTCAGTGAGAAAGATATTGTTGCCAAGGTCACCTTTGAAGATCGCCCGAGCATGGCTAATCAGCAAAAGCGGGTGTTCAGAGATAAGATTGATGGTTTCGTAAAAAATGTCAAAGGCAGCTCACACACGGATATTACCGGCGGCATGTTACAGGCGATTGAATATTTAAATGAGGCGGGCGCGGGACATAATCTGGTGCTGATTTTTTCAGACTTGAAAGAAGATCTTCAAAAAGGTTATGTGCGTGATATTCCCCTACAGTTAAACGGGGTGTCAGTTGTCGCACTGAATGTTACCAAGCTACGTAGTGATAATATTGATCCGCGCGAGTATCTTGATCGCATGGCTGCCTGGCAGGAAAAAGTAGAATCAGGCGGTGGTAGCTGGAAGGTGGTCAATGATCTTGAGCGTCTGGAAGCCATTCTTGCCTTCTAACTGTATGGGCTGAGCGGGCATGCTGCGTGTATCACATACCTGTCGTGTGCTGGCTCAAATTTTAATCTCTACGGGTGTAATTCCCCGCAGCTTGCTGCGGGGAAGTTTATTCTCTACGGGTGCAGCGAAGTAACATCGTAGGTGCGGCTTCAGCCGCACATGTTCGCCTGAAGGCGAACCTACCACTCATACCCCGTCAGCTTGCTACAGGGCGATTCATTTAGGGAAGCTCTGATTTATTCCGTTCACCCTGAGCTTGTCGAAGGGTGTGATTTCTAAGGCGCTGATTTTATTAGCTTCGGTATTCATAGTTCGACAAGCTCACCACGAACGGTGGAACAAATCAGAACTTCCTTAGAATAATTTATTACTGTTTTCACCTTTTTTGCCGATACTGTTTATTATAGTATTAATACTGTCACTGATAGTGATAGCAGGAACCAAAGGCAGGCAGGTGTGACTCATACCATTCAGACGCAACGTTCTCGTACCCCCATGTGGGTTTATGAGAAAAACTTTGTGCTTCTTCACTCACTTTTCCCCGATCTTGGCGTCAGTGATCATTTTGAGTTTATACCGGCGCAGGCAGATACCTGCTTTACCCTGAAGGTGCTTGAGCGCTGTCGTTATACCTGCATGCTGGAGCTTCGTCAGAAATTAAACCTGCCTGAAAATTTTCACCGGGATCTGGTGATGAAAATTCGGATTTATAATGATGCGCAGCTGGTTGAAGTGACAGGCTACGAGGGGATTGAACGCCTGCACCCGAATTATTGTTACCCTAACCAGAAAATGATGCTAAAAGATGAAAAGCGCCAGGCCAATATTTTATTGCATGACTGGCTTTCTCTTGTGCTTGCGCATAGCTTGAAACAAAATCAGGAATATGCTTGACTTGATTGCTGTAGCGCGTTGTAAATTTTCTAGATTTAGCTAGATTTTATTTATGGATTTGAATACTAAACAATACAGGACAGCCTCTATTTTCCGTTTATCTTTTTTCATTCTGTTGGCTAATTTGTTTATTATATCGCCGTTGTATGCGGATATGCTGGTCGATGCCGCCGATGCTTTGCAAAATGGTAACTATATTCGTGCCCGGCTGTTGTATACCCAGCTTGCTAATAGTGATGACCCCGTTGCCCTTTTTAATCTTGGGGTTATGGAGCAAAAAGGGATGGGAACGCCGGTCAATCCTTTCGAAGCCCGCGCGATGTTTGAAAAAGCCTCACGCCACAAATTGGTCGATGCCTATAATTCAATCCAGCTGGCGATTAAACCTGCAGGTAATCAACGGCTGCTGGTTACACAGACACCAGAAGAGTGGATTCGCGCCCAGAGTCCAAACCACTACACGTTGCAGCTGGCCAGTAGCACTAATCGAAAATTGATTGAAAAATACTACAATGAAAATCAGTTGCAGGGGATAGCCGGTTATTATATAAATCGGCGTCAGGGTGAAGACTGGTATGCGCTAGTGTATGGTGCCTACCCCACTGTCAACGAAGCCAATTCTGCCATTACAACTCTGCCAAAGGATTTGCGTAAGTGGTCACCTTGGGTGCGCAAATTGAAAGATATTCAGCGCCTGATAAAACCCTAGGTCTGAATTAGAACTGAATTTTCGTTGACCTCGCACCCACCATTAGAATAACAGTATTTTCTAATGCGTAAGTATGGCTCCTAAATGGAGCCTCAATATTGGCATGCTACATTTACCTATAAGATTTAAAGTACTGATATTCTATGCCGATATTGTTTTAGAGAAAGTGCGTTATAGTTTGTTTTTTAAGGATATTGATAGTGAATTGCACACACAGTAAAAATTGCCAGTTATATGCACAGTTTGCCATGGAGCCGTCTTTACGCCTGTGGAAACAGCGCTACTGTATGAGTGACTTTGAGCAGTGCGCACGCTATCAACTTGCCCTTGAGGGCAAGTCCGTTCCTCTGGCGTTGTTGCCGAATGGACGACGAGTTAAACAACGCAGTAAGGAGCAGATATCGGCTGCGGCGGTCTTTAATGCCATTCTTAAGCAACGTGTGCCAATGGTGAAGTCTATGTTAAAAACAGGTCTGCCATCAGAGAACATTGTAACCAGTGATGGCATGACGCCACTAATGGCTTCAGCCAGTGTCGGCAATGTTGAGCTGGTTGAAATTATGCTGGAACATGGTTGCAATCCACATGCGAAGAACAGTAAAGGGGAAACGGCGCTGGATATTGCACAGCGTTCGAGTTTTGAAGATTGTGTCAAAGTTATTGAAAAGGCGCGGTCAGCAATGAGTGAAGAAGAATATGAATCGAAACGCGAAGAAACTACTGATGTAGAAGAGGATGATGCTTCTGTTTCTGGTGTGATCAGTTTTTTAAAGAAACTCAATCCATTTGGCTAATGCAGGCAGGTGGGGCAATCGTGACATGTTAATAAAGGCATTATGGCAATGATAGAATATTGGCCCTGGTGGCTGGGCGCAATGGGTCTGGGTGCTATCAGTGTACTCAATTTTTTTCTGGTCGGGCGGTTGCTGGGCGTGTCAGGCAGCTGGGCCAAAGTAGTTGGCTGGAAGGATGATCGGGAACGAAGTGCCGAGCTGAAAGCATTGACGGAAAATAAAGATGAAATGGATGATGTACTGTTAGCAGAAACCCTGGCTGAATTTGGTGAATCCTCACTTGAGTCGTTGAATGACAATCCTGATGATGACATTCCAGCACAAGCTGCCGCCAACCTGGAACAACATACACCCTGGACAGTACATCTGGTGTTTTTGCTTTTTATGTTTGTCGGGGGGTTTCTTGCTGCGATATTGAACGGTAATTTTGTTATTGATTTCACTCTGAGTCCCGTGCATTCACAAATATTTGGAGAGGACTGGGAGGTCTGGACTGCGCTCCTGTTTGGCGGTGTTATGGTTGGCTTTGGCACACAGATGGCAGGGGGCTGCACTTCAGGTCATGGTTTGAGTGGTTGTGCCCGACTAATCCCCGCGAGTCTTATCGCAACTATGACCTTTATGGGCAGCGCCATACTGTTGTCATTTTTGATGGAGGCAACAGTACTATGAAACAGTCTATTCTCAAACAGTACCTGTTTTATGCTTTTCTGGGTTTAAGTATGGGGTTTGTTGTTGCACGTATCGGTTTTGCTGATTATGACGAATTACATAAAATGTTTACTTTTATCGATCTGCGCATGCTATTTTCATTTGCGGGTGCCGTTGCGTTATCGATGTTGATTTTTCTGCCATTTTCAAAAAAAATCCCCAAACAGGATAAGTTTTTTCAACCAGGAACGATCCCCGGCAGTATGCTATTCGGTTTTGGTTGGGCTGTTTCTGGTGCCTGTCCCAGTTTGGTGTTTGTGCAACTTGGTTCGGGAAAACTGGCGGCGATATTGACGCTTATCGGTATTTACATCGGCGTGCTATTGCATAAAAAAATTCATGCCCGCTATTTTCGTTGGGACACGGGTTCCTGTGGTGTATAGCGCAAGTGCATAATATCTGGCGCGCAGGTTTTCGTTCGCCATGCTCGGCTGAAGCCAGGCATACATAGTAATCAAGGGACTGTTATTTAGAAACTGGCCTCGATGCCTACGTAATACAGGTTCTGCTTATAATCATAAAGATTATCTGTTGAACTGTTATCGGTGCGTTGATAACGTCCGTTCACCTTCCATACTTTGCTTATCCGATACCGAGCCTCGATAGCGGCACGCAGACGATCATCCTGTCTATTTTGGGTGGCGGTGGGGACATATTCACTGTAGCGATAACTGAGTTCGCCCCCAATACGCCACACCTTTGACAGATTCATTCGATAGATAGCCTGTATTTTGTGCCGGGTGGGGGAATAATTTCGAGTAGCTAGATTCTGTCGATCATTGAGTTCCAGTTCGTAATAAATTTTCTTTGTGTCGGCGGCGCGATAGTCCATGTATTCCGCGCGAAACTGTTGACGCCAGCCATTTAAGTAATTATAAATCCGATCCAGGCTGCTGATGTCGTTATAGCGATAGCGCAGGGACATTGTGTTGGTTTCCCCCAGCTTTTTTCTGCCTCTTGCTTCCAGTCCAATTATTTCCTGAAAATCAGTGTTGCCAAAGGTGCTGCGTTCGTAGTAACCACCAAAGCGCGTGCGCCAGTCAGCATATTTTTTGCTTTTATAAATGCCCAGCCGAGCCTGTTTTTCATCATAGGTATCGATATTGGCATAATTTATAAAATAGGCAAAGGCGTCAAGGCTGATACCATCGCTATAACTGCCACTGAGGACACCACTGGTTGAAGCATAGATATCCATATAAGAGTCACTGGTGTTTGTGGCAACTTCGATGGGGGCGAGTTTGATATTGCTGTTATTGCCATAACTAAGGCTGGCGTAGCTGTACCAGTTTTTTTGTGTACGTGTGGTTTTTTTAGGCGAGAGCTTGTCCAGTTGCTGCATGGAAATTCCGGCTACTTTTTTATTGTTACTGGACGCTGATTTTTTAAACCATTTTTTTGCCCCGGCTTTGTCGCCCTTTTTTAATGCGACCAGACCGAGATTGTATTCGGACAGGGATTTCAGGTTTTTAGATTTTAAACTTTGTTTGAAATTGCTTTCGGCTTTGCCGTAGTTGCCTTTTTTAAAGTAACTAACGCCGAGGTTGTAGTAAAGCGCTGGTTTTTTCAGGCCTTTTTTGCGAGCTTGTTCAAATGCCTGTATGGCTTTGTTGTATTGTCCCTGCTTGAAATAACCCATTCCTTTTTCAAAATTGGTATTGCTGGCAGCTGTTGCGACACCGGATATCAGTAAACTCAAACCAGTTAGCAACACTAATATAGTGTGATAGATGCTGGTTTTGGACAGAGAGCTCGCTGTATTTTGCATTATTCTGTGACTCCGTTGTTATCGGCTGGTATGTCAGAAAACCAGAGTTTAAAAAAATGGAGGAGTCTGCTTAGCAAACCCCTCCATCGTACATAGTGATAATTAGTCTGAATGTTCAGCGTCAGAATTTACGCCGTGATCCTGGTCTCGATCAATTTCTGGCCGGTTATCGTTATGCTCGCTATCACCTGAAACGCCACGATCATCTTGATCCATTTCGCTTTCGCGTTCTTGCTCATGCTCACGTTCCTGTTCCATCTCGTTTTCGCGATCCTGCTCATGCTCACGTTCCTGTTCCATCTCGTTTTCGCGATCCTGTTCATGCTCACGTTCCTGTTCCATTTCGTGATCCTGTTCATTCTCATGTTCACGATCTTTATCGGAATCATTGTTGTGATCATCTTCTCTTTTAGCATGATCTTTTTCATTGTGATCATGGCGGGCATGTTCAGCGGCATCGGGTAGTTCGATGTGCCTCAGAACGTCATCGGCATGTTCGTCTGCGATATCGATAACTTCAATAGTGACATCATCGATATCGGCTGCGGCGATAACTGCAAACGGCATAGACAGGCTGGCACCAAGCAGGAAATAAGTTGGTAAATGTTTCATGGTATTTCTCCTCAAATTTGGACAAGGTTGTGGGGGCGATTGATTTGAATTTGAGTCGAACCATTCTGTCGGGCATTCACGCGGATACGGATGATTTTATCCTGATCACCCAGACGAAGCCGGGCAGTCAACATACCGTTTCCTGACTGTGTCGCAATAATAGGCAAAGACAGCACATTTTTTCCTTTCTGCAACGGGGTATTCCAGGAAACCGTTCGTTTTCCGCCATAGCCGTCAAGCGCAAGATTGTCAGACAGTTCAATGCTGATGGTGACCTCGTTGAGATCTTCCTTTGCATTGAAAACTAGATTGACATCCTGTGTCTGCTGCAGACTAATTTGGATGGCGAGCGGTTCTGGAGCCGTTGAGTCAGGTTGGTGCATGAAAATGCCCACAATGCCGGCTAAGGCTAAACTTGCGGCCAGAGCTAACCCGGTGCCGGTAAACCGTGCTGATCGCGGATTTTGCTGCTGGACTTTATCAAAAGCCCGGGCAGAAAATTCAGGACGCATGGCTGGCGCATTGAGTTTGCCGAGTGCATCACGAAGCTCCTCAGCCTGTTGCATATACTGCTGGCAGGCTGAGCAGGACTCGAGATGCAGCTGGAGCGCATGTTTTTGCGTGTCACTCATCTCATGGTCGAGATAAGCGTCACAGTGGTTGTGGATGTCGTGACAGTTCATGGTTTTGACCCTCTCACCTGTACAACACGCTCATTGGCGGAAAAAGGTTCCATCAGTTCGCGTAATTTTTTTCGTGCCCGGTTAAGCCGGGATTTCAAAGTGCCAACGGGGGTTTCGGTCATCGCCTGTATTTCCTTGAGGGTATAGCCTTCGACATCGTGCAGGATCAGTAATAGACGTTGATCCTCATTAAGCTGGGGCAACAGGCGTTCAATCTGGGCAATCAGTTGCGCCTGCTCCTGCTCGGGCTTGATCGAAACGGGAATATTTTCTTCATCTTCATCCGAATTCATTCCGGTATCAGCAAGCTTAACTGGCGTGCGGGAGTGCAATCGTAGCTGATCGACATACTGGCGATAGAGGACTTTGGCCAGCCAGGCACGTAGATTTTCTACTTTTTCTAGTTCGTTCAGACGGGGGTAGAGTTTACTCAATAGATCCTGAACCAGATCCTCCGCATCGGCCTGGTTGCCGCTGAAGCGCCAGGCTAGCTGGTACAGGTAGGGGATGAACGGCTTGAGCAAGGACTCAAAGCGATCCGTTTTCCTACTGCGTGACCAGAGATTGATGATGCTCATAAATCGGTATCCAGATAATATTTTTCCAGCTTACCAGCCGATACTTAAATATTACTTAATAGTTATGCTGGCTGATAATTGCGCCTTTTGCTTACTGCATGAACAGGTTTACTCTTCGAAAGCTGGTAAAATAGTCGCTTGAAATTTAACTAGTCTCTTGAAATTTAACAACCTTCACCTTAGAATCAGTTTAATCTAAAATAAGCAACCGCTAATATAGCAAGTAGAGGATTCCATGTTCAAGTCTCGATTCCCGTTTTTATTGAGCCTCATCACTATTTTGAGTCTTTCATCACAGGCAAGCGCGCAGTGGGATAGCTTGCCAGACAAAGCCCCAGCACCGGCTGATAACCCCACCACAGCCGCAAAAGTAGAATTAGGTCGTAGTCTATTCTTTGATCCACGTCTGTCATCAACCGGCACGGTGTCCTGTAATAGCTGTCACAACGTTATGCTCGGCGGTGAAGATAACCGGCCAGTGTCGATGGGCGTACACGGCAAGACCGGGGGGCGCAGTGCGCCGACGGTCTGGAATTCGGCCTTTAATTCGTCGCAATTCTGGGATGGTCGGGCTAAATCACTGGAAGAGCAGGCCATCGGGCCGATTACCAATCCGATTGAAATGGGCATCAAGAACCACACCGTGGCTATCAACCGCATTCGCGCAATTGAGGGCTACACACCGATGTTTAATAAGGCTTTTGCGGGCAAAAACACGGTCACGATTGGTAATCTGGCTAAGGCCATTGCAGCCTATGAGCGCACTCTGATTACGCCCAACAGCCCCTATGATCGTTACGTTAAGGGCGACAAGTCTGCGCTAACTGCGCAGCAGGTAAAAGGCATGAAAGCCTTTGCTAAACTGGGTTGCGCGGGCTGTCATTCCGGAGCAGCTTTCAGCGGTCCCGCGATGGCACCGGGAACCGGTTTTTTCATGAAGTTCCCTACCTATAGCAAGAATGAATATGTAAAAAAATATGATTTAATGGCGGACAAGGGTCGCGGCGACAAACATGAATGGAAGGTGCCGACTTTGCGCAATATCGCGTTGACCGCGCCGTATTTCCATAATGGCAAGGTTGATAGTTTGGAAGAAGCGGTTCGGGTGATGGCGCGCACCCAGCTCAACAAGAAGCTGACCCACGCACAGGCGGAAGAACTGGTGGCCTTCCTGACGGCTTTAAGCGGTGAGTTTCCTGCGCAGCCTATGCCTCGACTGCCGTCAACGGATGGCTGGACGTTTACCCGTAAATAATTCAGTTATTGAATAGCCCGCATCGCTGGCCTGATCAGGCGGGTGTGCGGGTTTTTCTTTGCGGAATAGATTTTCAGGCTGCTTCGGTGTTTGTGTACAATCAGGTATTCCGAATGGATTACTGCAAGGTATAAATATGAAAATAAACAAAGTTGTATTGATTCTTCTCTCATCATTAATGGCCTCAGCCTGCACCTGGGTGGATCTAAACCCCGAAGCAAAGGACATACGGATGCTGTCAATGGATGAGGTGGCAAAGCAAAATTGTCATAAAATGGGTAGCACCACGGTTTCGGTGAAAGCGGATGTAGCAACGTTTGCCCGTGACAAAGAAAAAGTAGCGACGGAGCTGGAAACCCTGGCGCGTAATAGTGCGTTGGAATTGGGGGGCAATGTGGTGGTGCCTACCAGCGAAATTGATATGGGTAAACAAAGTTTTGTTGTCTATACCTGCCGCTGATTGATGCAGGTTTTTAGCACGATTGAAATGCTGCGCAAGCGCGTTCAGGGTTGGCGGGAAGCCGGGCGGCGAATTGGTTTTGTACCAAGTATGGGCAACCTGCATGCGGGGCATCTGGCTTTGCTGAAAGAGGCTGCGCGTCATAGTGAGCGCATCGTTGCCAGTATTTTTGTTAATCCCCTGCAATTTGACCAGCAGGATGATCTGGATGCCTACCCCCGCACCCTCGATAATGATATTGCCCAGCTGCAAAAGCTTGGCGTGGATGCTGTGTTTACCCCCGATGAGGCCAGCCTGTATCCGCAGGGACGCGACGCGATTACGCGTGTTGAAGTAAGCGGTCTGAGCGGTATTCTTGAGGGTGCCGCCCGTCCTGGGCATTTTGCCGGGGTAACGACCGTGGTGGCCAAGTTATTCAATTGTGTACAGCCGGATCTGGCAGTATTTGGTGAAAAGGATTTTCAACAATTGTTGCTGGTGCGGCGATTAGTAGCTGATCTGAATATGCCGATTGAGATTATTGGCCTGCCGACAGTGCGAGAGACGGATGGTCTGGCGCTGAGTTCGCGCAACCAGCATCTGAACGCTGAACAGCGCAAACTTGCGCCGCAATTATATCAACAACTACAGTCGGTTCGCGCCAGCGTGCTTGAAGGAAACTGCGACTACGCCGCGCTGGAGCAGGCCACCGTTGAAGATTTAGAATCACTGGGTTTTGAACCGGACTACGTCGCTATTCGTGATGCAGATTGGCTGTCAGTTCCCAACAAAACCACACAAAATCAGGTAATTCTAATGGCTGCCCGGCTTGGCCAGACTCGCCTGATTGATAATCTGAGGGTGTAGCATCGCCGTGCTTCATGCTAAAATCAGCTATTACTTGTATTGCAGGATACCCGTTTAATGCAGACCACCATGCTCAAAGCCAAATTGCACCGTGCCCGCGTCACTCATTCCGAACTGGAATACGAAGGCTCCTGTGCAATTGATGGGCATTTACTGGAAGTGTCCGGTATCCGCGAATACGAACAGATTGAAATCTACAATGCCAGCAATGGCGAACGTTTTAGAACCTATGCGATTCGCGCCGAAGATGGCTCGGGCATTATTTCAGTCAACGGCGCAGCGGCACACAAGGCCAACCCAGGTGATATTGTGATTATTTGCGCCTATGTGAGACTAAGCCAGCAGGAACTGGTCAGCTTCAAGCCCAAGCTGGTCTATCTTGATGAGCATAATCAGATCACCCACACCCGTAATACGATTCCTGTTCAGGTTGCCTGAAGTTAAATTAGTGGTAGTAGAGTAGGTTGGGCTGAGTAAAACGAAGCCCAACAGAAATTTTAGCCATGATTATTAGACTGCGGATGATGTTGGGCTTCGTTTTACTCAGCCCAACCTACGAATTTAGATACCCTATGGTTTTCCTCGCGACAAGCTACTCGCCACTAGCTACTTTTTTTACCCCGTATTGCGCATTCCGGCCGCAATCGCATTGATGCTGCGCAGCAGCGGTGTCAGCCACAGGTTACGGGTTT
>CAZIJT010000029.1:0-23826 GCA_964539595.1 uncultured Thiohalophilus sp.
CCCACGCTACCCAGCGCAGCCGCCCAGTCGGTCAACTGTTGCATGCCGTCTTCGAGCGCAGTTTGCCAACTGCTGATGTCCAACACTGCATTAGCAATTGCATCACTGGCGGCTAAATTTAAAGTGACGGTATTACTGCCATCACCGATAGTAATGTTACCGGCATTATTGCTGAGCGTGAGTACACCGCTGACCGCATCGAAGTCCGGCGTATTGCTGCCTTCGGTATCGGTCAGAGTGTCAGTGCCCCAGCCATCAGCAAAGAAGTAGCTATCATCACCTGCGCCACCGGCCAGTGCATCATTACCCGCATTACCCGTGATCTGGTTGTTACCGCTATCACCGGTCAGGCTATCGTTGCCAGCGCCACCGATAAGATGGTTGATGTTGCTGATACCACCTGTTGCGCTCGCGCTGTTGGTCGAGAGATCTGCATTAACATTACTCACCCAACCTGAATAATCTAAGGTCGCCGTGCCGCTGCCGCCATCGATGGTTCCCGCCAGCAGTGCCGCTTCTTCTATAATAAAGGTGTTATTGCCGCTGCCGCCGATCAAGTTTTCTATGTTACTGGCAGTAAGCGTATTGCTGCCATCGGTCACGCTAACGCTGCCATCAGCATTGATAGCAAAAGTTAAATCAGCGGTGACTTGAGAGAAGTCCAGCGTATCGCTACCTTCAGCGGCATTTTCGACAACCGTATCGCTGCCCCAGCCATCCTGAAATACATAACGATCATTATTGAGGCCACCGGTAAGCGTGTCATCTTCAGCCAGACTAAGCAAAGTATCGGCATTATCGGTGCCAACAATATCAGCCAGCACATGCGTGTAACCGGCGGCACTTGCAAATAATGAAGCGGCTTCAATCGTGCCAGTAGCTTGTTCAAGATCCCAGTCGCCGCCAGTGGCCGTGCCACCGGTGTCATCATCCGATGCGGCTACATCTGCACCAGTAAATTCACTCAGGCGTTGAATGAAACTTACTCCACTTTCACCTTCGGCCACATCGCAGCCATAGAGCAGCACATCGGCATTTTCAGTTAATGAACTGCCCCATTGGCGTAACTGATTTTGATAGCTGTTCAGATTGGCGTTATTAACGCTGGCATTGCCTAAACGCAAATAACCGGCGGCACCGTGTGATAACACGTTTATTGCGACAACATTCTCAAACTGTGCCAGTACATCGGTAATTTGAGTCAGGCCATCACGACTGCTGTCGAGGACAAATACCTGCACCTGAGAATTAGAGCCTGAGATATTATTAACATTAATAAGCGGCACATCAATTGACGCAGGCTCAACCACGGCCAAATCAATATAGTGATTTGTTGCCGCTTGATTATCATCTGTCGAAACAGCTGTCTCGATGAGGCTTGTTGAAGGCAGTGAGGTATCAACCTCTGCGAGGGGCAGCGTCGCCAGTAGGGATTCAAATTCAGGTACGGAGGGATCGACAAAAACCAGTTGTAAACCTGACTGTGCATTAAAAGCTGCCAACACTTCTGGTGGCAAGGTAGTGATCTGAATATCTGCGGTATCCGCGTCAGCGGCATCTATGTCCGGTTCTGCGGCGTTGTCGGTGGGACTCTCTGCGAGATTATCAACAGTATCCTGAGCTTCTTCAACGTCACTGTCTTTGATATCAGCGTTACTATCAACTGTGCTGTCAACCGCTGTTGCAGCTACATCAGCGACAGCTACGTCATCTATGACTTCAGCCTCAGCGAGGCCATCAAACACAGCATCGAGGTTGGCATTGAGTAGCTCATCCAGCAAAATGTCCTGCGCCAGATCCTGCGGGGGAATAGCAAGTTCAGCGGAAAGCAGAATTCGCGGTTCCAGCGGTTCAAGTAAGATACCTGAACCTAACTTGCCCGAACCACCAGTGGTTTCCGCATTGTCATGTTTATGAACAGATTTCTTAAGATACTTAAACATGGATCACGTTCCTCCTGGCCGTTCTTTCTTATTGCAGCCAGTTGTTAATTGCGAGTAGATCCTGTTCCGTCAGATTTCCTGTTACTTTTTTCAGGCGTAAGCTATTGAGTAAATATTCATAACGTGCCTGAGCATAATCTTTTTTCGCCTGATAAAGATCACGCTCGGCATCAAGCACATGAATATTAGTGTTGAGTCCAGATTTGAAGCCTGCACGTTTGGCTTTCAAGGTGCGTTTCTGAGATATGACAGCATGGCTCAGCGCGTTAACTTTGCTGATGGCACTGATCACGCCGTGATAAGCCCCGGTCGTTTTGCGTAATACCAACCGGGTTTCCCGTTCCAGATCCTGTTTGGCCTTCGCATACAGTTCGGCAGTTTCTCGGCTGCGCGAACTAACCATACCACCTTCATAAATAGGTAAACTAAAGCGCAGCAGGATGTCCCGATTCTTGACTTCACTACCGCCACCGAACAGGGTGCCACCGGTATCACGGTAATTTTGTCGCGCCACCACATCAAGCGTTGGCAGGTGTCCGGCCTTTTGACGTTCCTGTTCATGCCGCGCAATTTCCACCGCATAGCGTTCAATAATTATATCGGGGTTAGACTCCATCGCCGTATCAATCCAGGCCTGCAAATCCTGCGGCTCAGGACGTTCCAGCACAATTTTCGCTTTCAGTCGACTCAGGTTTTTGGGCAATTCGCCAGTGGACTCACGCAACTCCTGCTGGGTGTCTTCCACCGCAAAGCGGTTTTCCACACTCACTGATTCCACCCAGGCATAACGGGCTTCGGCATCCAGTTTGTCAGTCAGACGCGCCAAACCCATTTTGTAGCGTCCTTTGGCCAGATCCAACTGGCGTTTAACCGCGGTTTTTTCTGTTTCTGAAAATTCGAGTAGATCCTGCGCCGCCAGCACCTTCATATAACGTTCAGTCGTGCGTAACATCAAATCCTGACGCGCCTTGAAATATTCGACTTCGGCACGCTTACTTTCTACTTCGGCCTGACGGATGCGTACAATGCTGGCCCACTGAAACAGCGGCTGGGTTAATTTGAGGGTGTAACTATTGGTGGGGAATCGAGTTTGACCTGTCTGAAAAACAGAGTTGTCACTGCTAATCACATCCTGAGTGCTCTCTGTGCGTTCCACGTCCAGGCTAATATTGGGTAAATATCCCGCATGCGCCTGACTTAAGGATTCCTCAGCGGCCTGCCGAGCATGAAGGCTGCCAATAAACAGAGGATCGTTTGCCAAAGCCTTGCGGTATATTTCCTCAAGATTTTCAGCAACAGCTGTTGAAATATTGAACAAACACAGCAACGATACAAAAACAACAGTTATAATTTGCAAATCGCGGGGACGCCGTTGTAATAACAATCTCGTTCTCCTCCAAACTTGTAATTTGATATTATTGTTTGAATCAGGCCGTCAATGTTTAGAAATGATTCAGGGTAAATGCCACTGATGTCTATATACTATGCGTTCGATTATGGAACTAATTCACAATTTTGTAAATAAACTAAAAGCGCTATAACTTAGGTCATAGCCTGAATTATTTTAGGCACAAATTTAACTAAAGTGGTATGGTTCAAAGCCTGTAAAAAATTTATGCTTTCTGGATTAGCCTTTAAAACTGGATCTGGAAATAATTTTGTTAAGTGCCGTTCAATTTTCTACCTGGAATGCCCCAATGAAAATATTGATAGCGGATGATCATGCCCTGTTCCGTCAGGGGCTGCTATATACCCTACAAACGCTAGGTGATGATGTTGAAGTGCTGGAAGCAAATAATGCGGCTGAAGCACTCGACTACGTCGAGAAGCATGTTGATCTGGATCTGGTGTTGATGGATTTGGACATGCCCGGCATCGACGGCTATTCTGGCCTGCTCAAACTGCGCGAAAGTCATCCAGAGTTGCCGGTGGCCATTGTCACCGGTTCTGAATACGAAGCCGATATGCTACGAATCATTGAAAGCGGCGCGTCCGGCTATATTCCAAAATCGCTCACCAGTAACGAAATGCTGGATGCCTTAAAACAGATCCTCGATGGTGAAATTTTTGTTCCTGATCTGTCTGCCACCAGTGGGACTTTCCAGATACGACAAATTACCCCTTCCGGACCACTGCTGGTCGATCAGGAAAAAAATAAAGCCGCCGCCGAAATACGCGCGCGTATGACCCCTCGCCAGCTCGACGTGCTAAAACTGATGTGCGAGGGGATGTCCAACAAGGTAATCGCCCATAGTCTGGGCATGGCAGAAGGCACAGTAAAAATTCATGTTACCGCCATTCTAAAAGAAATGAACGCCACTAATCGTACTCAGGCGGTGATCATGGCCAAAGAACTCGCCCTTATTTCAATTTAGGCAGGTTCCTGCCCTTCCAGCTCTTCGCGTAGTTTTTGCTGATGAATGTGTTTCAACAGAGCACGCAAGCGTGCTGGCTGCACGGGCTTATGCATCAGGTGATACGCATCAGCCCCTTCTTCATGCAGCTTTTTGATCGCCACATCACCAGTAATCAATACCGCAGGAACGACTCGGCCAGTCACTTCTGAAATTGACCTGATCGCATCCAGACCCGTCTTGTTATTACGCAAACGATAGTCTGTAAGAATGCAATCTGGGTTAACATTCTGAGCCTGAATTTTTTCACAGGCCTCCTCACCCGATTCAGCGGAAATCACCTCACATTTCCAGCCCCGAAGTAACGCATCTAGCGCATCAAGGTTGGATCGCTCATCATCAATGATCAGGACTTTAAGTTGACTAAGTTCCATACCCGGGGTGCGGGTAACATCTAATTCTGGCCGAGGAATATCCTGTTTTCGCCCTAGCGGAACTTCGATGCTGAAACTTGAACCACTACCTTCCGTCGATTTAACCCCAATATGGTGATCCAGCAACTGACTGATCCTGGCAACGATAGCCAAACCCAAGCCCAGGCCTTTTTCACGATCACGTTCAGGATTGCCTATCTGCACATATTCATCAAAAATTGTCTGCAAACTTTCAATATGGATACCTATTCCCGTGTCAGTGATCACAATAAGAACCTTGTTACTAGTAGGCTCACAGAAAAGTTTGACCGTCCCTGTGTCTGTATAACGCAAGGCATTGGAAACAAAGTTGCGAACCACACGTTCAAGCAAAATGTCATCAGAATAAACAACCACATCACTACAGCTTTCTACAATAAATTTTAAGCCTTTACGATCCGCTTCCGGGCGATAATCGTTTTCAATTTTCTCAAAAATATCTTCCAGTCTAAAACTGGTAAGATTCGGTTTAAGCACACCGGAATCCAGTTTGCTGATATCCAGTAGTGCATTGAACAGTTTTTCCAGTGCCGATACTGCCAGCATAATCTTGTCAACAATATGTTTGACTTCTGGATATTTAATCCGATCACAAAGCGCGCTGGAAAGCAACGATAAAGCATGTAACGGCTGGCGCAAATCATGACTAGCAGCAGCAAGGAATTTTGACTTGGCGACATTAGCCAGTTCGGCTGATTCTTTTTCTCGGGTCAAACGTTTAACCAGTTCAAGATTTTCAAATCGCAGGCGGAGGCTCTCCGTCATCATTCGGTTCATGTTGTGACCAAAAATCATAAAAATAATAATATAAACAGTAATCAGCAAGCCAATAATAATATGAACAAAGTCACCTACAATAAATACTCGCAACAATAAAGGCAGTGTGATCAATAAAAAGGAACTGACAAACAGCCAATGCACAATTGACAGAAAAACCAGCGACCCGGCAGCCAGTGCCAGGGGAACAATAACGCCTACCGCCTGATACTGACCACCATTCGGAATATAAAACACATAAGCACCCACTCCCCAGATCGTAACGGAAACCAGCGAAGGCAAAGAAAACCATCGCCACCACAATAGTGCATCCTCCAACGATGCATTCGAGGTCGGTTCATTTTCACGAAGAAATTTTAACGCGAAAAATCCGCGCACCAAATTAATAAATAAAAGTGAGCCCAACCAGAGTAATAAATAGCTATGCGAATGCTGATCCCAGTAAATTGCCGTCAACATAACGGCGGAAAAAATTGATGCCAGAATAACCGCGGGGGAATTCTTTAGAAGCGTCTCGATCTGGATATACTCCAGATTTTTATTTTGTTCTTCTATTGCCAAACCAGTTAACTCCTAAATCACAGTACGTAAAATTCGACTCGTTTTCACATCGGTTGCGGGTGACCAATATAGTATCCCTGTATGCCATCAAAGCCCAGTTTTTCCGCCATTTCAGCAACTGCCTCGGTTTCTACCGATTCAGCAATCACCTCCAGTTCCAGATTATGCGCCATCTGTAACAAGGTCTTTAAATAAAACTGATGCTCACTATTATCTTCAATCCCTCGAATATAGTAACCCGATACTTTTATATAGCGTAATTTCAGCCTGGTTAAATAACCAAAATCATGACAGCCAGAGCCAAATCGTTCAATCGCCACCCCGGCACTACAACTCGCCAGTTGTCGTAGAATATCCTGCTTTGACTCCACTTTTAGCTGCCCGGATTCTCCAATTTCAAACAGCAAATGCTGGGCAGCCGCTTTTTCCTGCTCTAGCATATTCAGTAACCATTTAACAAAACCGGCATCTTCCAGACTGGCCATATTCAGATTAACCGCATATTGCCTGTCCTGATTCTCACTAGCATATTCAAGTACACGCATGACAACCAACTTATCAATCTTGGGCAGCAAACCCTGTTCTTCTGCTGTAGGTAAAAATACGCTCGCCGGAATAGAATCACCCGCCAGTTCCATGCGTAGCAATACTTCAACAGATTGCATATTTTTATCAGAAAAATATTTAACTGGCTGCACATAAAGCTTAAATTTATCATGTTCAATGGCTTCAACCAGCAACTGTCTCCACTCACTTGCAGTCTTCGCCGTAGATTTTATATCACTTCTTTCCTCAAACAAATGCCACTTTTTAGACGCAAAAGACTCAGCCTGACGGCGAGCTTGATCGGCTTCAGACAATATAATTCGTATATCTTTCTCAGCATCAAACTCGGTAATACCAATATATAGATCACCCGGGTATTTACTATCCGCCTGAATCATATACCTGGTTAATATTGTCCTAACACATTCCACGGTCTCATCCGCATGCGGATTTTTCAACAATAAACCAAAATCCGAGCCACCGATACGCGCCAACATCCGTTTTTCTTCACCCAGCTCCGGTAAATACAGGCAATCCCTGACTGTGTTCAGTGCCTCATCGCCATACTCGTAGCCATACTGTTGATTAGCATTCATCAGACCCGAGAGGTGAATTATAAAAACCGCAGCATTTCTAAACTCTTCTCTATGCTGAACAAAATTTTCTACTTCTGCTAGAAAAGAACGTCGATTAGCTATTTTTGTCAAGCCGTCTCGATATGCCAACTGCTGAAAATGATTAGCCTGCTCTACCTGCGAAGCTATATTTTCTCTAACTTTTTCTGTCATTATATTCATCGCGCGCACTACATTACGAAGTTCACGAGTGCGCGGCAATTCTTTTTGCAACCTATATTCTTTTTGCGCAATCGCCAATGCCTGCTGCTCTGTCTGCACTAGTGGTTGCAGTACTCTGCGCAGGCCATAAAACACGATCAAACTGATAAGAATCGCCATCAGCGATAACCAGAGAATATTATTGCGCGTTATTTTCCATAACTCATCATAGGCATAACCAGGATGAATGCTGACTGACAATTGTGCTTTATTATTCCAGTCGATCAGTATTTGCGTATTCCGTACCGGCGTGTCTAATATTAGTAAATCAATAAACCAGGCAGGGGCTTTTGCACTCCAGATAGCCAACTCACGGTCAACCTTAAATTTACCCTCCCATGCATTCAGAGAGATATGAGAAAAATAGCCCCGATCAAAAATTACATCGATCATTGAGTTGGCTCGCGCCAAATCCTTCTGTCTAATAACTGAGGTCAGGGACAACCCCAGAGACGTTGCCGTGTCTTGCGCATGCATGGAAAGCTGCTTATTAAGGTATTCCTGTGTACTCTTTATACTTATCCACAACATCCCTGTATACACCGAAACAAGAGCAGCGGCGATAAGGATAAAAATTTGTTTTTTCAAGCTCACAATAGTTCGCCTTTTAATCTAGTTTACAATGGCTCAGGAAATCATTTTACCTTGTACTGATATTTTCTTGCATTCTTTCTACCAAAGTTTTCCATATACCAATGTTCTCACTTTTGCCTACTTTTTTCCCACCTTCACGTAACATTTTCGCCTGCCACAGGCTGTTAGCATTAAAACTATACGATGGAATCAAATCAGTTCGCTGTGATGCTGGCTGAATCGTGGATTGTAAATTATCCAGTATTAGCGGTTCAGCATCCGGGCTTTCGTAATATCCAAGAACCATATGCGCCTGGTTAATTGTTACTGCTTTCACATAAATTAGGCGCAATTTTTCTGTCGAAACGCCTAGTTCACGTAGGCTAAAATATTTAGCAATCGAGAAATCTTCACAGTCTCCGCCCGCAGTTGCAATAAATTCAATCGGGGTCGCCCAGTAATCTTTTTTACCCCAATGCTCCATATCGTTTAGAAAACGCATCTGATTTAAAAAATCATTCACACGAGTTAACTTTTCCAGCTCATCCAGTTCTTGACTGTCAAGCAGAAGACTTTGCCAGCCTTCAATCCTCTCAACTGCAGCCTTCCCATAGAGGCTTTGCAAGGCCGCTAACTGCTTCTGGTTTAATAAGCTGGGAGCGCTAAGTGTTGCAAATACCAGCAGAAATACCGCGAAAACTATCAGCACGCGCTGACCAGCAGACACCTCAAAGGCCGAGCGAGGATAAAGTCTATTCAGATCATCAAACATCATGGGGAGGGTGGATACCGCAGCAGGACACCGTTACTCCAAATTTATAGGTTCAGTTACTGTATTATCGGCAACTAGAGGCAGACATTTAACCCTGCTATCATTATGGGAATAAGGTCAGTACACATCAGACAAAATGTTTAGCAAATGTCTACCCAGTATCGATATACCGATGCAGCATGCAACAATCACTTTTGTAGCTGTTATGGGATTATTAGCTTATTTGAAATTCTCAAGAGTAAACTGAGTACATGTGGCGGCTAGTCGTGTAATTGATTTTTCTATTGACAGGCAGGAACAAAGATAAAAACATCAGCAATATTCATCTTCCTAAACACTTTTTTGGATCTAAACGTTGATGTAATATCCTTCAGGTATAATTAACAAAAATCAGTCATCAACCGTAAAACATACAACCATCATATAAAACAGTGCAACACATGAAATCAAATAACTTACAAAACAAATATTCCAGAAAATATGGTGCCTCGGCCAATGCGCCGTTAATCCTCACCACAAAATTTGTCGGCTACGGCGAAGCTGGTTTTGATTTACCATTAAAAATCAAACTAGCGGGTAAACCGCTGACCTTGTTTAACGTCATCATGGCATCATAATGTTTAATATTTTTACTAAACAGAAATTACTGACCGAGGATACGCTCGAATGGTTGTTTGACAACTTTGCCTGGGCATTAGCTAATTTTGATCGTGATGTTTTTTTTCAGCAGACCATATTAGTGATTCCGTCTAATAAGCACTTTCCAGGAACCGTCAATAGTGTAGAGGGCATGGCCCGTCTTATTTTTGAACAGGTCAAAGCCTATGCCAGCATGAAGCACTGGCCATGTCGGCTAGTTGATCAAAGCAAGGCAATAGAACCTGTACAGCCCGTTAAAGTGTTAATCAATGGCAGCATTCGCGGGACAGGCGGAATTGAACCTGATGCCGTTGATGATGAACATAAATTACTGGTTGCCTATAACCCACAACAAATAAACAACCCAGAAGCTATGATTGCAAGCTATGCTCATACTCTCGCGCATTATCTGGGTTCAATGGCACAGGAACCACCACCGGATAAAGAAGAACTCTGGCCACAAACAACCGAACTTCTTGCCGTATTTATGGGCTTCGGAACCATGTTTGCTAACAGTGCGTCAGTATTCAGAGGAAGCTGCGCACGTTGTCACAACCCACTGGCTGAACGAACTGCTTTTTTATCCGAAGATGAAATAACCTATGCGCTGGCATTATTTTGTGTTTTAAAAGAGATACCCAATAATGAAGTCGTACCTCATCTAAAAAAACATTTGCGCGCAATTTTTAAACGTGCGGTAAAAGAACTCAATCAGGAAACGACGGCGCTAAATAAATTAAGAGGCATTAAATAAATCCAGACAAAATATTTATTTAATATAGAGGTACAAATAATGAGTAGCTATTAACTAATGATGACTTTAGCTGTTTTTATTAAATGTGAAATGTTTATGCCCTAAATAGCTGGTAACCACCGGCACCGACAGACCAATAAAATGTGCCACTTCTTGTGGATGGAAATTAAAATTAAACCCCGGGAATGCGTATTCTGCCAGCCCAACACTGATTAGCCATACCTGAATTACTGCAGCGATATTGATTAAAGTGAAATGAAAAAATTCTTTATGTGCTTTTTTTCCGCTAGATTCAAACACCAGAAATTTTGACAACAGGTAGGCGGTAGTCATGCCGATGCCATAAGCCGCCACTACGGCCACTCTAAAATCCATCCATTGGCTGAAAACAATGCGGCTCAGAAAATTTACTCCCGCCGCAAAACCGCCGACCAGTACAAACTGGATGAATTCTTTTTTATTTTTCACCCATGAAACCCAGCGTAGTGATCTGTTCACCCATCCAGCATCGCCGCCATTTCCTGTCCCAGCCGAACACTCTCAGAAATAGAACGATCTTCTGGATAATAATAACTGGTATCCGCAATATACAAACCTTTAATATCAGTCTTAATAGGTGGCAAGGTTTTCAAAAACCCAGGCGGGCAAATCGGCTGGGCAAATCCATAGCGTGAAACATGAGCGTGGCTAAAATCAGTATCCGATAAGTCTACATTTAGCTGTTTGATATAGGAACGTGCTTCAGCAATAAACTCTTCATTGCTCATTTCATGCTTGGCATGCGTTTGCGGCATATAATAAGGGACATAGACAACATGTGTACCCAGCGGGCGCAAATTTGAAAACTCAATAATACCCGGAATATCAATCGACTCATCACTAATGTTGAGCCAAAAATTATGGCTCACAGCTTTTTTCATCTGGAAAATAACACAAACCACTCCCATATTTTTTATTGAGCGATATTTCTGTTTGCTGTCATCAGGCAGTGCGGGAATCATATCCGCCACAAAGGGTAAAGGAATGGTGCTAAATACAGCATCGTAATGCTGACTGTCATTGTCGGTTCGTAGCACATCCACAGCATTGTTCTTTGTACTTACCTGTTTAACTGCCGTCTTTAGTTTAAATACTCCACCCAGTTTATTTATTGCCTTATCAAATTCAAGTAAAAGAGTTTCTGAACCACCGTCCAGATAGCCCATTTGTTCCTGCATCAGGCTTTTGCGCGAAACACCGACGCGTTTTATTCGCGACCAGATCCAGGCGGCAGACAGGTTATCCTTGTATTCAAAAAATTTAAGCGCAAATAGCCGTTGCCAGAAAACCTCATAAGCACGTTGGCCGATCCAACGCCGAATCCAGACCGAGGCTTCCTGATCATCCAGATGTTTCCAATCAGTAATTTTCGTTGATACAAAGGCGTGAAACCCATAGCGCAATTTTGAAATTAAACTCACGCCAGGGAATTTAAGTAATGCAATCGGGTTGCCCCACTCATGTAACTTACCCTGAAAATAATAGCCCATACGGGTATCTGTCCAGCGTAACTTACCTTCTATCCCCAGCTCTTTTAATAAGTGAAAAAGACTTTCATCAGGCTTACAGATAAAATGGTAGTATCGTTCAATATTCAAACCAGCAAAATCAAAATGTGCCGCCATCCCGCCAATACGATCATCAGCTTCGTAGATATCTACCTCATGTCCCTGCTTAAGAAGATCGTAAGCACAGGCGAGTCCCATGACACCGGCACCAATTACCGCAATTTTTGACATCGTCGTTCCTAAAATTTCAAAACGTATTGAGACCATGTTTTATCGAGAAAAGTCTCTTCAATCGCCTGTGTGAACGGTGTGGATTCAACATTAAATATTTCCCACCAGGGAATCAGTTCAAATTCATCATGCGCTATTAGCGCCTTTAACTGCGAAGCCGTAAAAGGTGGATTATTACTAAACAAAGCATAGGCTTTGAGCAAAACCCAGAACAGAGAATAGGGGATTTTTAGCACCCATGTTTTAGATTTTATAGTATTGCGAATACAGCGAATCATATCGATATAATCAACTTTTTCTCGCCCTGTAATATTATAGATTTCATTCTCAGATTGCATTTCCATTGCTCCAATTATAATATTACAGAAATCCTTTGCATACAGTGGTTGGCGCATATAACACCCATCTCCAGGGATCGGGAACACTGGAATGCGTTGCATAAAACGTGACAACCAACCCAGATGTTTTCGATCAAACCAGCCAAACATTAATGTTGGACGCAAAACACAATATTTTATGCCACTCTCAACCACCAACTTTTCCTGTTCTTTTTTGGTATTGGTGTAGTCATCATCGGCGACCGACTCCACCACCGAAGAACTGATGTGTACAACATAGGGCACTGCATATTTTTTCATGGTTGCGAGCACTGTTTTTGCCGACTCAACATTATTTCGAATAAAGTCATCCGAATATTTTGACCCTATTTGCGCCTGTAACATCAGCACCATCCCGGCATCTTTAAACTGCGCCTGCCAGTCGCCTTCACGAGAAACATCAGCGTCAATAGCAACAATATCAGGATGAATCTTTTTAAGTATGTTTAAATTTTCAGTAAACTTGTCAATCGCAACCAGGTTTGTGTAACCCTGTTTTTTCAACTGCACGATCAGGTTTTGTCCAACCAGCCCCGCTGCTCCCGGAATAATAATTTTACTATTTTTCTTAATCTTCATTAATTTTTACAGTTTCAATTTTTTAAAAATCCGCTCAGGGATAAGTTTAATGATCAACATAATACCCCACCAAAAACCAGGCAGGTAGGCAACGTCCTTTTTCTTCTCAATGGCTTTGACAATACCCTGGGCAATAGTTTCGGCTGAAACCCAGAGCAGGCCTTTTTTGAATTCGACTGTCATCGGTGTATCAACAAAGCCAGGCTTAATTGTCAACACGCGAACCCCTTTTGATGCTAAGCGATTGCGCAAGCCTTGAAGAAAAATACTCAATCCCCCTTTGGCGGCACCATAAATATAATTGCTCTGTCGCCCTCGGTCACCTGCCACCGAGGAAATAACAGCGAGTGTCCCGACACCACGTTTTTCCATATCATTAGCGAGTCGTGTCAACAATGCGACCACGCTGATGAAATTGATATTCAATTGATTCAGTGTCTCCCCCGTGTCGGTTTCACAGGCAGCTTGATCAGGCAGTGAACCATAGGCAATTAGTACAATATCTATACCTTGCATAAAATGATCGGCCTGTTCAATGATACGCTGATGTGTCTCGATTTCGGTTATCTCTACCGCCAGCACGTCCACAGTCTGCGCGCATCGGGATCTAAGATCATCGGCAACAATATGCAACTTTTCTTCATCTCGCCCAATCAAAAAAAGATGACATTGCTGCAATGCGTAAATTTTTGCCACTTCGAGGGCAATAGCCGACGTCGCGCCAATAATTAGAATTTTTTTCATTGTCCCATTTCTCATTTATTTATTTGTCACTCGACGCCAGAAGCTGGATGACATGCCTGGATCTCGATACTGACTGAATTCGCGCCATTGCGGAAAATAATGTTGAAAAGCATCACTCGACATTCTTGCATCTTTGGCCGGATAAACTGCACCCCTCGCTTCCATAACTCGCGCATCCAGCCGCTCAAATAACGCCAGAACCTTTTCACCGTAATTGGGGAAATCCAAAGCTAACGTGATGCCCTGACGTGGAAAGGACATCATGCCCGGTGATTCAATCTCTCCAAATTTTTTAAGTACCGAAAGAAAAGAAGCCATTCCCGATGTCGCAATTATTTCCAATAGCGAAGCAATTATACCTTGCCCACCCGCCAGTGGCACTACGCATTGGTATTGATAAAATCCACGCCGACCATACATCCTGTTCCAGTTAGCAATACTATCCAGTGGGTAAAAAAAGGGGGCATAGTATTGATATTTGCTTACCTGTTTTTGTCTATTCTTGTGGTAATAAAATTTATTGAATAAATGAACCGTATACTGATTTAACAGGAAATTGGGGGCGTCTACCGGTATAGAAAGTTTACTCTTCCCCTCCTCTCCATTTTCAGTGGCAGGTTTTTCACTATGACGTCCGCGCATGAATAATCCGCGCCCCAGGTTCTTTCCCTGCGCCAGGCAGTCAATCCAGGACACCGTATATTCCCAGTCTCGGTCAGATTCTTCTGACAGGCTAAAAAATTCTGCCAGATTTTCAAAGCGGATAGTTTCGGTATCCATAAATGCGCTACGGATCTTTTTAAGCTTGATTTCTGCCCAGGTAATTAGCCCTGTCAGCCCCAGGCCTCCAACCGTCGCGCTGAACATGGATTCATTTTCACTTGGGGAACACAGCAGACGCTCCCCCGTGGTACGCAATAATTCTACCTGTGTAACATGGCACCCAAAGCTGCCTGCAAAATGGTGATTTTTACCATGCACATCATTCGCAATCGCACCACCAACAGTGACAAATTTTGTCCCCGGAGTGACGGATAAGAACCAGCCATGTGGTACTACCAACTGTAAAATTTCATCCAGTCCAACACCGGATTCGCAACGCAATATACCCTGTTGGCGATCAAAATGAATAAAGTGATTTAACCGTGAGGTGACACAAATAGTTTCCTGATCATTAAGACAACTGTCACCATAGCTTCGCCCTCTACCATAGGGAAGAAGTAAGCTACCGATGTTTTCAATTGAAAGGCCACTTCGCCAGTCTGGAATGATCGCGTCTTGTACTACAGCTGGAATTCGACCCCATGACTGGAAAATTTTCATATTACAGGGCAAGCGCAACACCCGTTGCTGCAATCAGGGCAATGGAATAGCTTGGCACGTCTTTGAGTGCAAATAGAACTGGATCTTCATTCATCTGTCCACGAGAGGCCAATAACCAGACCCGACTGATCCAGAACAATAAAGCGGGGAATACAAACCATAAGAACTCAGGCTTCTGGTACTCTACCATGTGCTCCGGGGTAGTAATATATAGCGCTAACACCAACACTGAAATATAACCACTGGCCACACCTAACAGGCAAAGAATATCTTTGTCATCTGTCGAATAGCCACGCACCACGGTTCTGCTTTTTTCTCTTTGTAACAGGTTATATAATTCAGAATAACGTTTGAGCATCGCCAGTGAGAAAAAGAGAAATAGCGAAAAGGCAAGTAGCCAGAAAGACAGTTGCACATCCGCAGAAAATATTCCAGCCAGCACGCGTATAGTATAAAGTCCCGCAAGAATAAACACATCAAGCAACGCCACAGATTTTAACCCTAATGAATAGGCCGTTGTTGAAAGAAAATAAATAATAAAAATAAGCATGTAACCAGTAGATATATTGATGGCAAGAAATGCAGACAAGGCCAGCAATAATACGGAAAGCCCAAGCCCCGTAAGAATAGACACATCACCTGCCGCAAAGGGGCGTCTCTTTTTTTCTGGGTGACGTCGATCTGCGTCCAGATCCATTAGATCATTAAAAATGTAGACCGCAGAAGCACACAAACAAAAGGAAATAAAAGCCAGCAAGCTGGACAATACTCGAGGCTCATCAAAATAGGAATGTGCCAGCAACAGCGGAATAAAAACCAGAATATTTTTTGCCCATTGATGGGGGCGTAAAGCACGAATCAAACCATTGGTTAATGATGTTTGTTTGTCCGTTTTAATATATTCAGCATTATCAAAAGCAGCCAACAAGCTTTTCAGTTTACCGCTCTGATTAGCCCCAATAGCTATATTGGCATGCATCCATATATGCAAATCAGCCGCTTCATTGCCAATATAATCAAAGCCCTTGTCACCATATTTTTCTATCAATACAGCCGCTTTTTTTCTGCCTTTAAGATTTGATTCCTCATCACTGGCTATCACTTGATTGAACAAGTTAAGATGTGCCGCAACCCCATCAGCAAGAATTTTATCGGTTGCAGTAACCAGAATAATTTCTCTGCCCTTTTTTTTCTGTTCTTCAATATAGCTAACAAGCTTATTATTATAGGGCAAGCATCCGTAGTCGATCTCTACTCTGATGGCAATTTCATGTTTCAGGTGGGATTTCCCCTTCAGCAACCATAAGGGGATAAAGAACAGATAGAGACATTTTTGCCGCAGCAACCGGATAAAAGATTCCAGCAACATATCCGAATGAATAAGCGTACCATCCAGATCGACACAGAGGGGTAAATTTCTGGACAAACTACTAGAGCCTAGCTACCAGAATTGGACAGCAGGCGCTCCTCTTTGACGGAAGCTGGCTTCATCTCAGGTACGAATGTTTTTACCAATTCGTAGATGCCCTCTTCATCATAAGATTCGCATTTTCCTGCAATCTCGTCTAGATTCTTACTCATGAACTTCCAGTCAACTTCACGGTAATTGGCAAGCAGCACTTTTTCATGCCGAGTCGCTGACAGGTTCTCAGATTCATGGAAAAGCTCTTCGAATAGCTTTTCACCCGGGCGCAGCCCCGTATAGATGATCTCGACATCCTTACCCGGCTCTTTACCCGACAGGCGAATCATTTGCTCAGCCAGATACGTAATATTGACAGGCTCGCCCATATCCAACACAAATATTTCTCCCCCTTTGCCCATCACCGCAGACTGCATAATTAGCTGGCAGGCTTCAGGAATAGTCATAAAGTAACGCACCATATCCGGGTGGGTAACAGTCAGTGGCCCACCTTTTTTCAACTGTTGATTAAACAAAGGTACAACACTTCCATCCGATCCTAAAACATTACCAAAGCGTACAGTAATAAACGAGGTCGAAGCACGGGCATTAAAATTCTGACAAAATATTTCTGCTACTCGTTTTGACGCGCCCATAACATTGGTCGGATTAACCGCTTTGTCAGTCGATATCATCACAAAGCATTTTACACCATGCCGGTTTGATGATTCCGCTAGCACCTTGGTGCCTAAAACGTTGTTCTTCACGGCCTCTCTGACCTGATGTTGAAGCATGGGAACATGTTTATAGGCCGCCGCATGAAAAACGATGCTGGGCCGAAATTTTGCCATCACATGATCAACCGAGACTTTATCGCTCACATCCCCCAGACAGGCATACAAAATTATTTCAGGAAATTGCAGTGATAATTCTCGTTCAATCTTGTACAGGTTGTATTCACTACGCTCAAAAATAATCAATGCGGCAGGGTTCATTCTTACGATTTGCCGACACAGTTCGGAGCCAATCGAGCCGCCGCCGCCCGACACAAGTATCGTTTTGTCATTGATGCCTGATTTAATGCCCTCCCAGTCTAAACTGACCTGATCTCGCCCCAGCAGGTCATCAATCGAAACTTCGCGCAAAGTATTGACGGTAACCTTGCCCAGCGCCATATCGCTGACGCGTGGCAGGGTTCGAAATTCAATATCGAGTTCTTCACATATACTCACTATTTCCCGCATTTTGACAGACGACACGGAAGGCATGGCAATAACAACCAGCTTGATCTCATGCCGGGCGACTACCTCGGGAATGTCATTGATCGTACCTAATACCTGTAGCCCCTGTACTTCCCGCCCCTGTTTGTTTCTCGCATCATCGACAAAACCAACCGGCATATACGCACTATTTTCATCATGGGGTTGATTCAACTCCCGCGCCACAATCTCACCACCGCGCCCAGCGCCCACAATCAAAACCGGTAATGCATCCTTATCCAGAATTCGTCTGTCCTTGAAAATCCGATAGGAAATACGCGCGCCTCCCAGCAGAAAGAACAACAGCATGCCATATAAGGGGAAAATGGAGCGAGGCATGCCTTCCATTCTGTTTATTACAAACACCAGAGCAACGGAAATAGACACTCCAATAATAACCGCCTTCACAATCCGCATAAAATCTGGAATAGAGGCAAACCGCCATACCCCAAGGTAGAGTCCCTGCCAACGGTACACTAGCCCCTGAACCACGAATAGCAGGGGTAACATATAGAGCGCCTGCTCTAAAAAAGAGACCGGCGGCAAGCCCAGATTAAAACGCAAAAAATAGGCTCCAAACCAGGCAAGGGGAATGGTGAACAAATCGTACAGTGAAACCAGTAATCGTCTATTTGAATTAAGCATGCCTTTCCTGTTGGCTTATGTACCTGGACAACCAGGTATAGGTTAGTAAACAGAACAAAATAGAAGCAATAAATATGCCTGATTGGGCAATTGGGTCGGTAAAATAGGTCGCACAGACGCCAAGCAGCGCGCACAACAACATTATGGCATATTCCAGGAGTACTGTGCGACGATGGCTCCAGCCGCTTAATACCAGACGTTGGTACAGATGAGAACGATGCGCTATCCAAATTTTCTCGCCGCTGATAGCTCGGCGCAATAATGTTAATGAAGCATCAACAATAAAAGGGGCAAATATCAGAACACCAATCCAGAGTGGAAAAATATCTTTGCTATCCGCCCAGATTATCATCGTCGCCATCAGAAAACCCAGCGAGGATGATCCTGAATCCCCCATGAAAATCTTTGCAGGCGGAAAGTTAAATAGCAAAAATGCGCCATTTGCGCCGACAATAATCAGCGCCAGCAGTGCGAAAACACTGCCGTCCTTTAACAAGCCCAGTAGCGCAAAGGCAGAAAAACCGATAACCGCCATACCACCGGCAAAACCATCCATACCATCCATGAAATTGAACAGGTTAATGCTCCATAAAATCAGCAAAAAACTAAACAAATAGGCTACCCACGGATACAGTTTGAATAAAAAAAATGGCGTCTCCAGTTCCAGAACATAGAATCCATTCAATAGCAAAATAATGGCCGCTATCATGTGTACCAACAACCGGTATCTAACACTGACCCCTTTTTTATCATCAATCAGTGAAACGATTGCAATCAATATTATTCCTACAAATATCGAGACAAGATATGCAGGATAACCCTGACGATGCATCAGCAAAATCCCGGATAAAACCATCCCGCCAAGAATGCCCAGGCCACCGACCCGACTAACTGGCACACTATGCAAGGATCGCTCATTGGGTTGATCAAGAATAACCAGTGAACTGGTCGGCCGACTTAATAGATATACCAGAAAAAAACTCACGGCCATGGATAAAATTACAAACATCATTACGAATCACTCTGGTCAGTTAAACAATTCATGCTTAACAACTCGCCTGATACCATTCAACTGTTTCAGCAATACCCTGCTCCAGAGATTTAGGCGGTTGCCAGCCCAATAATGTTCGCGCCCGGTTAATATCAACTTGAAGTGAGCCATACAAACGCTGCTCCAGTTTCCTTACAGGCCGCAACATGCGTACCAGAATAGCAAGAATAAATCCGGGTACACTAAACATACGTAATTGTTGATGCATGTTATTCGCACACAGTCTCACCAATTTATCAGTCGAGATATCATCACCATCTGCCGCCAGAAATATCTGGTTGGCCGCACGAGGGTGATGGCTAGACAAAATAATCAGATCCACCAGATTATCCAGTGCCAACAGACTCCGGTGATTATCAATCCCTTTAAATGGTAACGGTATGCCTTTTTGTATCAACTGCAGCAAGCGGAAAATATTGCCCTTTACCCCTGGACCATAGACGAGTACCGGACGAATAATAACGACCTCCATCCCTGTTTTTTGACCTAGCACCGTCAATTCCTGTTCTGCTTCAAATTTTGACTGTGCATACGGATCAACCGGACGTGCCTGATCATTTTCGGTAAAGGCAATGCCCGTTGTCTGTTCTCCGTTCACCTTGATGCTACTGATATAGATGAAACGCCGTATGTTTTTTACGCTCGCCGCTCTGGCCAAGACAAGCGTAGCCTCTACATTAGCTTTGCGAAATTCGGCCAGCGGATCGTTTTCCGTCTCCTGCATCACATGTACGCGTGCTGCTAAATGAACAATGCTGTCTACCCCAGACAGGGCTGCATCCCAACACGGTTTTTCAGTAAAATCTCCCACAGCAAAATATTCGCAGCCCGCTTGTTTTTCTTTTTTATCCTGTGGACTCCGTTGCGCGCAATTGACAACATAGCCCCGCTCTAATAACACTGAAACCAGTCGCCGACCAACAAAGCCCGTCGAGCCAGTCACAAGGATCCTTTTATTTGCCAACGGCTCGGCTGTTGCACCCGTCATGCCTGAAGTATCTCTGTTTCACCTTCAAGCCGGGCGACAATCACCGCTCCGACTGAATCACTAAATACATTCACGGCGGTTCGAAACATATCTAAAATTCTATCAACAGCCAAAATCAAACCCAGCGCTTCAAGCGGCAGACCAATTGCGCTTAATATAATGGTGATAGCCACCAAACTTGCGGCGGGAATCCCGGCCACGCCAATCGAAGTCAGCAGGGCAACCAGCACAATAATAAACTGCGTAGTAAAAGTCAGTTCCAGCCCATAAGCCTGGGCAATGAACATCGCCGCCACACATTCATACAGCGCTGTCCCATCCATATTCACCGTCGCCCCCAGAGGCAAAACAAAACTGCTGGTACGGTTGGAAACGCCCGCATTTTTTTCCACGCATTCCATCGTCAGAGGCAAGGTAGCTGAAGATGAAGCTGTTGAAAATGCCGTTAATAAAGCAGGTGCCATCGCCTGATAGTGACGCACAGGATTTACACGGGCAACAAATTTCAGTAGCAGGGGCAAAATAACCATGATATGAAATAACAGGGCAAGCACCACGGTCAGGAAAAACAAACCCAGAGCCTGCGCCAGCTCAGCAATACCTTCACCTTCCAGACCGGCAATGACTTTCGCAACCAACGCAAATACGCCCAATGGCGCGAATTTCATCACCCATTCGGTTATCTGCATCATGATATCGGCCACGCCTTGCCAGAATAGCTGCTGGCCTGCCGCCTGCGGTTCAGGGATTTTCGTCATAAAATAGCCAAACAGCAAACTGAAAAAGATCAGCCCCAACATTTGACCATTGGCCGCAGCCGAAACAATATTCACAGGCACAAGCCGTAAAAATACATCGGCAATACTGCTCACATCACGACCCGCCACTTTTTCAGTGGCACTGGCAACATCAATCTCATTGAGACCAAAGGCTTCGCGCCCCGGCTCTCCGTCAACCAGCCCCGGCGTCAACGTGTTAACCATGATCAGACCAATGAGAATAGCAAAGAAGGTAGTGGTAAAATAAAAGGCCAGAGTCTTTCCCCCCAGACGAGCCAGCCCCTGTGTACCACCAAGGCTGGAGATACCCACAATAATCGATGACATAATAAGAGGGACAATGATCATCTTCAGCGCATTCATAAACAATGTGCCGATAAAACCAAAAATAGCGTAAAAAGTGATGCCAAAAAAGCCCGCTTGAGTTCCAGCCAGCGAGCCCGCAATAACGGCCAGAAAAAGCGCGATTAGAATTTGCCAGTGAAGTTTAAGTCTGGACACAAACTTAACCCATTACCCTGCTTTTAGAAATAGTGCGAATCAATCTCAATGACCTGTTCTATGCCGGGATATTTGTGCGTGGTATACCACGCACAAGCCTGATGTCTACCGCTCACTCCGCTGTTCTACTCCAGCGAATCAAGACGGCGAGTAATATCTGCATTTTCTTGCAATTCAGCCATCCAACTTGACTGAATAGCTTTTGCATAGACACTAATCAACTTGCGTTGTGCATTCAACCTGTTTTTATCCGCAAAGCCTTCGCCGTCAGTAACGGCAGAAAGTACCAGGATCGCACCATCACCATTGGTTAGCAGAATGGTATTATAGGTTTGTTTACCCGCAACAGGCCGGGGCATGCGAAACAGTTCCCTGCGAATTTGCGGATTTAATTCCGTATCAGTTTTCTGCCCCACTCTTGAAACAATGCCGGCTACTTTCCATTCTGCATTAATCGAGCGGGCAAGCTTTTCTGGCTCAATACCCGCCTCAAGCTGCTCCCGTGCAGCGGCGCTATCGGCTATAATTCTGGTCGCTACCTTTTCATTTTTAAGCCGAGCCTTAAGTTGTTCACGAACCGCATCCAGCGCCAACTGCTTTGTTGGAATATGTTGCGCCCGGCGCAACACCAGCACATGGGTATCAGACAATTCAACCAACTGACTGTTGCGGCCTTCTTGCAAAACTTCTGCGGAAAACGCAACTGAAACAAGTTTCGAATTAGCAAACAATCCGTTCCCGCCCTGACGAGTGAACAAGGGACTTGTCTTTAGTTCCAACCCCATTGATTCAGCCACAGGTGTCAGCGAATCTGGAACTTCATAACTCAGGTTATTCAGCTTGTCGACCTGTTCATAGAAATTCTGCTCTGCCCGCTCAATCTGCAAGTCATGACGCAAACCTTCTTTGAGCTCGTCCAGTTTTGCCACCTCAGCTTCGCGAATATCATCTAATCTAATCAGGTGATAGCCAAAACGGGAGCGTACCGGTTTACTGATTTCGCCCTTGTTCAAACTAAATGCGACATCTTCAAATGCTTTGTCCATCACTCCACGAGCAAAGTAACCCAGATCACCGCCCTGACGCGCCGAACCAATATCATTAGAAAATTCTTTCGCCAGTTTGGCAAAATCTTCACCTGCGGCAAGTTTAGCTTGAATACTCTTAACTCGCCCCAGCGCAGCCGCATCTTCATCCGCATTTTCGACCTTAAGCAAGATGTGACTCGCCTTGCGCTGTTCGGGCTGGCGGGTCAGTGACTCACGCTGCTGTGCATAATAATCTGTCACCTCTGCATCACTGATCTCAATTTCTTCTGCCATCTCATCCAGATTCAGCGCCACATATTCCACACTGATTTTTTCCGGCGTGGTGAACTCAGCCTTGCGTTCTGCATAGTAGGCTTCGATCTCTTCTTCTGTCAGTTTGATGCTCTTGAGGTAGTGTGACCGGGACAACTGGAGATAAGCCAGTTCGCGTTTTTGATTTTGCAGTTGAGCAAAACGTTCCAGCTCATCGTCAGTGACAAAACCAGATAGCAACATCCCTGAAGTGAGTTGCTGCTCAGTTAAATCACGGCCAATCTGCTGCTCGAACATAAAACTATTGATGCGCTGGCTATTGAGAATGTCTTTATAGCGTTCAGGTGAAAATTTACCCTCGTCCTGAAAAACCTCCATACCGGCAATTCGATTAACGATCTGCTCTGGCGCAGCGTAATAAGCGGAACGTGCAAGTTCCTGATTGAGTAATTCCTGCTGGATCAGTGATTCCAGTACCTGCTTCCTGACTTTATTTTCCTGAAATAATTCAGGTCGATACTTGTCGCCCAACGCCTGTTGCAGACGCTGTTGATAATTTTGATATGCGCGTTGAAAATCATTGGGAGTCACCTCAGCACCATTGATCGTTGCCACACTGACCGTTGGAGAATCAGTAAGATAACTACTTAAACCAAACAGGGCGAAAGTAATAATAATCAGACCCACAATGGTCCATATAACTATTCCCTGGGCACGATCACGAATTTGTTGCAGCATGTAGAGACTCTGAAAAATTTATCGTTTTTAATAACAAAAAAGGGCGGACTGTAAACAGTCGCGCCCTTTTTCATATACATTTGGCGGAGCGGACGGGACTCGAACCCGCGACCCCCGGCGTGACAGGCCGGTA
>CAZIJT010000030.1:0-6081 GCA_964539595.1 uncultured Thiohalophilus sp.
CAAACATGGTCGCCTTTGGTTTTTCGATTTCCCAGCCAATCGCGTTAAGGCCATCACAAAGCACATCACGGCGAACCCGATACATCTCGGTAATCTCTGCAACACAATCCTGTGGCCCTTCCAACGCGGTAATTGCCGCCACCTGAATCGGCGTGAACATGCCATAATCCAAATAGGATTTCATTCGCGCCAGCGCCGCCACCAGGGTCGAATTACCACACATGAAACCCACGCGCCAGCCGGGCATATTGTAACTTTTTGACAGCGAGTAAAACTCTACCGCCACATCCCGCGCACCCTCTACCTGCAAAATCGACGGGGCTTTATAGCCGTCGAATACAATATCCGCGTAAGCCAGATCATGGATCACCCAGATTTCATGCTCACGGCAAATCGCGACGACTTTTTCAAAAAATTCCAGCTCCACACATTCGGTAGTGGGGTTGCTGGGAAAATTCAGCACCAACATCTTTGGCCGTGGCCAGGATGCCTTGATCGCTTTTTCCAGCTCATCAAAGAAATCCATCTCCGGTGTCATCGGCACATGGCGAATATCCGCCCCGGCGATAATAAAACCATAGGGATGAATCGGGTAAGCCGGACTCGGCACCAGTACCGCATCGCCCGGGCCGACGGTGGCCAGCGCCAGATGCGCCAGGCCTTCTTTGGAGCCAATGGTGACGATGGCTTCCGCCTCGGGATCGAGCTCGACCTCGTAGCGACTTTTGTACCAGTTGCAAATCGCCCGGCGCAGACGGGGAATCCCGCGAGACAGCGAATAGCGATGCGTATCGGGACGCTGGGCGACTTCAACCAGCTTGTCGACGATATGCTTGGGCGTGGGCTGATCTGGATTACCCATGCCAAAATCAATAATATCCTCGCCGCGCGCGCGCGCAGCGGCCTTGAGTTCATTGACAATATTGAACACATAGGGCGGCAGGCGTTTAATTCTGGGAAAATCGTCGATCAAGGGGCTATCCGGCTCAAATTAAATTCAGGGCTTAAGCGCCCGGCAAAGCTGGTAACATTAACGGCTGAGCGGGCAATCTGTCAATGTGCGAAGCCGCTTATTCCATATATAGATGAAGGAGGACAGAAGTGAAATTTATCGAGGAAAAGCACGGCAGCCTGCGTATTCATGGCTATGCACCCCGGCATATCGATTTGCTGGTTCCCCGTGAGCTACAGGAAAATATTGCCGTCAATCCCGAAACCGGTTTATGTCCCCTGAACAGCAGTTTTATCATCACCCGCGATCAGCTTATTCTCGACTGGAATGTAGCCGAGTTCGAACAGCTCAGCAGTGATGCCATGCAGAGTATCTGCCAGCTTGCACCGGAATTGATTATTCTGGGAACCGGATCAAAACTGCAATTTCCTGCCACCGAGATTACCTTGCCGGTGCATAGTGCGGGAATTGGGCTGGAAGTGATGGATACAGCGGCGGCCTGCCGAACGTTTAATTTACTGGTGGGGGATGGGCGGCAGGTCGCCGCCGCATTGATTATCTAGAAACGGTAGGTACGACTTCAGTCGTACTGCCAACGAGAATGGTACGACTGAAGTCGTACCTACATTTTATTTGAACAGGGCGTCGACCGAGTAACCTTCTTTCTCTAAAATATCGCGCAGTTTTTTCAGCGCTTCGAGCTGGATCTGACGCACGCGTTCGCGGGTCACGCCAATAGTATTACCAACTTCTTCCAGAGTAGAAACATCGTAGCCGTGCAGGCCGAAACGACGCTCGACCACTTCACGTTGCTTGTCACTGAGTTGCGCCAGCCACTGTTCGATGTTGCCTTTAACATCATCGTCCTGTAGTAACACCACTGGATCAACATTGTTTTCGTCAGGAATCGCATCCAGCAGGGAATTATCTGCATCATGTCCCATCGGGCTATCGACAGACGCAATGCGTTCATTCAAACCGAGCATGCGTTTAACATCCTGAATCGGCTTGTCCAGTTTCTCGGCGATCTCTTCAGCGCTGGGTTCGTGATCCAGGGTCTGCGCAAGATGCCTTGCCGCACGCAGATAAATATTGATTTCTTTGACCACATGAATCGGCAGCCGAATGGTGCGCGTCTGATTCATAATCGCCCGCTCAATAGTCTGGCGTATCCACCATGTCGCATAGGTTGAAAAACGGAAGCCACGTTCAGGATCAAATTTTTCTACTGCGCGAATCAGACCAAGATTGCCTTCTTCGATCAAATCTAACAACGCCAGTCCGCGGTTAAGATAACGCCGCGCAATCTTTACGACCAAACGCAGATTGCATTCGATCATTTTCTTGCGCCCGGATTCATCACCACTCAGCGCAAGACGGGAATAATATTTTTCTTCGTCCGCTGTTAACAGCGAGGTAAAACCGATTTCGCCCAGGTATAATCGGGTGGCATCCATTTGCCCATCAGAAACATTGCCTGCCGCGTATTTCTTCTTTTCAGGCTTTTTTTTCTCAGGTTTGCTGTCTGTCTTAGCATCACTGCTTGCTTTGCTATCAACAGCATGATCGACGTCGCTGGTTTCACTCTCCGTTGAAACAATAATCTCTTCTTTATCTTCCCTTGCTTTAGAAACGGCTTCCACGTCGGCTGGCTCCATATTTTCGTTGTTAAAAGGATGCTTGTCGTTATCGCCCATGATGTACTTCTAAACCTTCATCAGTGTCTTTTCGGTAAATACTTCAAAGGGTTAGAAGGTTTTCCATTACGTCTTATTTCAAAATGCAACATCGGCTTACTGGCTTCACTATTACCCATATCGGCAATTTTCTGGCCAAACTTTACCTTTTCGGCTTCTTTTGCGAACAAATTACGGTTATGCGCATAGGCGCTAAAATAAATATCGTTGTGCTTAATAATAATCAGATTTCCATAACCGCGCAGACCATTACCGCTGTATACGACTTCACCACTTGCGGCGGCAACGATGGACTGTCCCATCCGGCCTTCTATATCCAGACCTTTCTTGCCGGGATCCTTTGATGAATATCGGCTAATGATCTTTCCTTTAGTCGGCCAGCGCCAGGTTATTTTTGTATTTTTGTTTTTATTATTTTTACTTTGTGAGCTGGTATGTTTTTTATTTTTGTTCGACGTCCCAGCCTTGTGTTTCGATACTACCTTAGTTTTCGTTTGCGGTGCAGATTTTTTTTCATGACTGCCAGCCAGTTTTATTTTCTGTCCCGGAAAAATTGTATAGGGACGTGAGATGTTATTCCAGCTTGCAACCTTGCGGTAATCAACGCCGTGTTGCCAGGCAATCGAGTACAGCGTTTCACCCTTGCGCACGAGATGCTGAGTTTGTTTACTTTTATTTGAGTAGCGACCATCACCATAATTTACAAAGCGACTGCCACAGGCCAGCAGTAGCAAGCTCGCCAGCAGAATGACTATCAGGCGAACGCGCATCATTTGCAGCATTAACTTTTCAGGGTAAACCAGGCGATTATCACAGCAACAACCAACACCCAGCCAATACGATCAATATAACGACGCAGAGCCTGTTCCATTTTTTCCCCGCCCCAGACCATGAGCCCCGAAACCAGAAAGAAGCGCGCGCCGCGTCCAGCAAAGGATGCCAGCACAAAGGGTAAAAAGGCCATGCCGACTACCCCGGAACTAATGGTAAAAACTTTGTAGGGAATGGGCGAAAATCCGGCCAGTAACACTACCCAGATCCCCCAGTTGTCGAACCATGTGCGCGCATCTTCATAGCGCTCCCAGTAACCAGCGCTGTGCAGCAGCGGCTCAACCAGATCAAAGGCAAACATACCGATGGCATAACCGGCCATGCCGCCGACAACCGAGGCCAGCGTGGTGATCATGGCGTAACGCCAGGCACGCGCAGTATTTGCCAGCGACATCGGCGCTAACATCACATCCGGAGGAATGGGGAAAAAAGACGATTCAGCAAAACTTAAACTGGCAAGGTACCAGGGGGCATGACGGTGTTCGACCCAGCGCATCACAATCTCAAATAAACGGGAAAACACCTTCACTTATTTCTCTCCTTTAATCAGGGGAACAAAACTGACCCAGTCCAGCAGGGTCTCACTAAAACTGTCACCGCTACGGATGATCAGACGCAAACGTTGAGCATTGGCGCGACCGCTGGGAATCACCAGTCGCCCACCGTCAGCCAGTTGCTTCAATAATTCTTCCGGTACCTGTTCAGGTGCTGCGGTCACGATGATGCCATCATAAGGTGCAAACTGTTTCCAGCCCCAGCTGCCGTCACTGCGCTGAAAACGTATCTTACGAAGCTGCATCTCGGCCAGACAATTTTTTGCCCGCGCCTGTAACTCAGGGATACGCTCAACCGTGTACAGCTGTTCCACCAGTTGTGCCAGTACCGCCGTTTGATAGCCCGAACCGGTGCCGATCTCAAGTACCTTATCGCACTGACCGCCGCCCAGCAGGACTTCGGTCATGCGCGCAACAATATACGGCTGTGAAATGGTCTGCGCATGACCGATAGGCAGGGCGGTGTCTTCATAGGCGCGACTGGCCAGCGCTTCATCCACAAAAATATGCCGGGGGGTGGTGCGCATCACCTCCAGTACCCGCTGATCCTCAATGCCTTCCTCTCGCAGCCGGGCAATCAATCGATCCCGGGTACGTTGAGAAGTCATGCCGATACCGGCCAGCTTATTTGCAATCAAGCTTACAGCTCCTTCAACCAGTCTTGCAGTGGGGAAATTGTTTCGTGACGGGTGAGATCCACCTGAATCGGCGTCACCGACACATAGCCGTTACGCACAGTGTAAAAATCCGTGCCCGGCCCGGCATCCTGTTCAGCACCCGGCGGCCCCACCCAGTAGATCTCCCGGCCACGCGGATCACGATCACAGATCACCGGCTCGGCTTTATGCCGATGCCCCAGACGTGTCGCTTTAAAACCTTTGAGTTGATCCCAGGGAAGATCGGGGACATTGATATTGAGAATAGTATCCTGCGGCAGCGGATCCGACTGCAACTGAGTGATCAAAGTTTGTGCGACCTTTGCCGCCGTCTGAAAATGCTCGGTGCCCCCGGCCAGTGAAATCGCAATCGCCGGTAAACCCAGAAAACGGCCTTCCATCGCAGCGGCTACGGTGCCGGAATACAGCACATCATCACCCATGTTAGCACCGGCATTGATGCCGGAGACCACCATGTCCGGCTCGGTTTTGAGTAAGCCGGTAATCGCCAGATGCACACAATCAGTCGGAGTACCATCGACACGGATAAAACCGTTTGCCGCTGTTCGAGCGCGAATGGGAAGTTCCAGAGTCAGGGAATTACTCGCGCCACTGCGATCACGCTCGGGGGCAACCACGGTAATCTGCGCCAGCGATTCAAGCCCCGCCGCCAGTGCCGCAATTCCCGGTGCTTCAAAGCCGTCATCATTACTTATTAGAATGTGCATATCGTTATCTATTTGCCTATAGAAACAAAGACAAGGCGGGTTTACTATACTCGAAATCAGCACCCAGCACACTTTAATAAAAACAACCTGCCCGAGCCGCACCACGATGAAAAAAAAGCCTGTTATTTCCAGCGAAGATCGTGAACTGTTTCAGAAAAGTGTGGCCGATGCGCGTAAGCTGGATCTCGAAACCCGCATCACACCGACAAAAAAGCGTCCCCCGCCCCGTCCTCTGCAACAGGAAAAAGATAACCAGCAGGTGCTGGCGGATATGTTCTCGGATCCGGTTGATCCGGCGGATATGGAAACCGGCGAAGAGCTGCTTTTCGTGCGCAACAGTATCCCGCCGCGCACCGTAAAAAAACTCCGGCGGGGAGAATTCAGTAACGAGGCCGAACTCGACCTACATGGCTATACCAAGATTGAAGCCCGCGAAGCCATCTCCGAATTCCTGTATTTTTGTCACAGTAATGGACTGCGTTGCGTGCGTATTATTCACGGCAAAGGACGTGGCTCAGCCGGTAAACGCCCGATTCTGAAACAATACGTCAACCACTGGTTACGCCAGCGCGATGACATCCTCGCCTTCTGCTCGGCGCGACAGGTCGATGGTGGTACCGGTGCTGTTTATGTGTTGTTGAGAAGAAAGGGGTAAATGGTGGG
>CAZIJT010000030.1:6181-16080 GCA_964539595.1 uncultured Thiohalophilus sp.
GAGAGTCTGTAGGGTGGGCATCGCCCACCATTATGTATTTATTCACAACCCACTATAACAAGCAGGAAAGTCTGTTGGGCTTCGCTTTGCTCAACCCAACCTACAATTCACGATTTCGCGTAACACCATGGTGGCATAAGCTCCCGCTGGCAACTCGAAACTCAAAATTAGCTGTTTCTGCTCAGGCTCATATGTCCATGCCATATTTTCAGGCATAACCCGCAAGGCGCGGCGCGCAGCTTTCAAACCCGCTTTTTCCAACCCCGTGCAAAACAGAGGAAATTGTTTCGCCAGCGCGGCTTCCATTTCTGCAGCACAGGCTTTGGTCTCAGCTCGGCCACGTCCCCAGAGAATACCGCTGGGATGAATATCAAATTTTTCAATCCGCTGACGGATTTCATCATCAACATGATCAATGCTGAAAAAACTATTGGAACCGGCCAGTAACATGGCATCACCATCAATTGCCTGATTCCAGCTTTGCCCGGCAACCCGTTGCGATAAAACACGGTTAAATAATTGGGAGCGCGCGGCAGAAAGATACATACTGCGCTGGTGACGTGATTTGATCCGCTTGCCTTCGAACATCGCCGTTGCCCTGTCCAGATTTGCGCCATCGATACCGAAGCGCTGCTCACCAAAATAATTCGGCACGCCCTGAGATTTTATTTTTTCCAGCCTGTTTTCAAGTGTCAGCGGATCACAGCAAAGTTCACGAATACGCAATTCAAAGCGATTGCCTTTCAGCGCCCCACGTCGCAATTTTCGACTGTGGCGATGAACCTGCAACACCTCAAATTCATCATTATTTAATTCATCCCAGTCCGGTTCATCTTTGCCGGCCAGACGCACGCTGAACCATTGAGTGGTTACTGCCTGCCGGTCTTTTAATCCGGCATAGCTGACATCTTTCGCCACCACCGCCGCCAGCCGCGCCAGTTGCTTTGCCAGCCACTCGGTATTGGTGTTGCGCTTTCTAATTTGCAACAGCACATGCTCGCCTTCACCATCCGGCTCAATCGCAGAAATTTCATCAACAATAAAATCTTCCGGGCAATGGCGAATAAGACCCGAGCATTCGGGTTCACCGTAGGCATAGGGTAGTAAATCAATCATGCATTGATAAACGCAAAGGCGCGAAGATGCAAAGAGCGCAAAGTTTTTCTTTCCTGTGTAAAAGCATTATTGCTAAGGGCGTATATTCATAATCAAACAAAATCAACTCTGGGAAATTTATACATCTAGCCGTTAAAAGAAAAATTTCAAACCAGCAACACTACCGCCTGTACCGCGATGCCTTCGGCGCGTCCGGTGAATCCCATTTTCTCCGTAGTCGTGGCTTTAACGCTGACGTTCTCGATATCGGTATTTAGATCGGCTGCCAGCACTTCACGCATGGGTTCAATATAGGCCGCCATCCGGGGTTGCTGGGCGATAATGGTAATGTCGGTATTGTTCAGGCTGTATTCGCGCTGCTGCATAAGCGAGACGACTTTGCGCAAAAGGACACGACTGTCGATGTCTTTAAATTGTTCACTGTTATCAGGAAAGTGCTTGCCAATATCGCCCAGGGCCAGCGCACCCAGAATCGCATCACAAAGCGCATGAATGACCACATCACCATCGGAGTGCGCCTGCATACCTTTATCATGTTCAATCTCAACCCCGCCCAGCACCAGTCGACCACCAGTCTTAAAAACATGGGCATCAAATCCCTGTCCGATTCGCATTATCTCGCATCCTGTTGTTGCAGATAGAATTCGGCCAGCATCAGATCTTCAGGCCGGGTGATTTTAATATTATCCGCATGGCCTTCAACCAGTACAGGTTTATGTTGTGCAAGCTCCATGGCGGAGGATTCATCGGTCACCAGTGCATCATTTTCCAATGCCTGAGCAAGTGCATCGCGCAATACGCCGAGACGAAACATTTGTGGCGTTAACGCATGCCATAAACGATTACGATCAAGGGTATCGACAACCGTGTTTTCCTTGCTCGAACGCTTCATGGTATCGCGCACCGGAATCGCCAGCAGACCACCGGCAACATTCTCATCAATAGATTCAATCAGCAAATTTATATCATCGACACGTACACAGGGACGCGCAGCATCATGCACCAGCACCCAGTCATTATCATCGGCATGAGCCGACAACACATGCAGCGCATTCAATACCGAATGGCAACGCTCCACCCCGCCAGCGGCTCGCCATAAGGGTTTATCGATAGATAAATCCAGATCCGGCCAGTAGCCATCATTCTCGGAAAGCGCAACGACGATGCCTTTAATTTTGGAGTGCGCAGCCAAACGTGCAAGGGTGTGACGAATGACAGGTTTGCCGCAAAGGGCAAGATATTGTTTAGGAACCTCGGCGCGCATGCGCTTGCCGACACCAGCAGCGGGAATAACAGCCCAATAGTTAGGGGACGAGGACATAGTTAAAACTCTTGAAAGTTATTCCGAAAATAATTACAGCTTTGTAGGTTGGGCTGAATAAAATGAAGCCCAACATTGCGTCTACCCTAACTACAATGACAAATAATTCTATTGGGCAACCAACAGGTATAACTGTTGGGCTTTGTTTCACTCAGCCCAACCTACATTAATCACTTGTAACTTGTATGAATGTTTCTCCTTCCTTGAGCATCCCCAGTTCACTACGCGCGCGTTCTTCGATGGCCTCTGTTCCCTGTTTGAGATCGGCAACTTCAGCGGCAAGCATGCCATTACGCTGTTTTAGTTTTTCATTTTCCTGTTGCTGGTTCTCAACTGCCTGTTGCAGATGATGTACCGTCGCCATACTACCCTCCCCCACCCACAGATCATATTGCAGGAGTACAAACAGGAACAGCAAGATGGCCGCCAGTATTTTCATATTTTTAGAACAGGTTATAGAAGGCCTGTTTGCCCGGATAAATGGCCTCGTCACCTAAACCCTCGGCAATGCGCAATAACTGATTGTACTTGGCAATGCGATCCGAACGCGACATGGAGCCGGTTTTAATCTGTCCAGCACAGGTGGCCACTGCCAGATCAGCAATGGTGGTGTCTTCAGTTTCACCGGAACGATGGGAAATAACGGCGGTATAGCCAGCCTTCTTGGCCATCGCAATCGCCTCCAGAGTTTCCGTTAAGGTGCCAATTTGATTCACCTTGATCAAAATAGAATTGGCGATACCTTTATCAATCCCTTCTTTGAAAATTTTGGTATTGGTAACATAGAGATCGTCGCCCACCAGTTGTACTTTTTTACCCAGACGTTCAGTCAGTAATTTCCAGCCGTCCCAGTCATCTTCAGCCAGACCATCTTCGATACTAAGAATAGGATATTTATCCACCCAGGATTCCAGTACATCGATAAATTCACTGGCTGTCAGTTTTCTGTTTTCTGAGGCTAGATCATACAGACCATTTTTATAAAACTCGCTGCTCGCCGCATCGATGCCGATAAAAATTTCTTTACCGGCTTCAAAGCCAGCTTTTTCGATAGCTTCCAGAATAATTTCAATCGCTGATTCATTGGAAGGTAGATCCGGGGCGAAGCCACCTTCATCCCCCACGGCAGTATTCAAACCTTTATCCTGTAGGACTTTTTTCAGGGTATGAAAAATTTCCGCGCCATAGCGAATGGCTTCATTGAAGTTCGGTGCGCCTACCGGAATAATCATAAACTCCTGCAAATCAACACTGTTATCCGCATGCGAACCGCCATTGATGATGTTCATCATTGGCACGGGCAACTGATAGCCTTCACCGGTATTCAAATACTGAAACAGCGGTACGCCTAAGGCACGGGCGGCGGCATTAGCACAGGCCATCGAGACCGCCAGCATCGCGTTCGCACCCAGTTTGCTTTTGTTTTCCGTGCCATCGAGTTTAATCATGGCTTCATCAATCGCACGTTGTTCTCTGACATCCATATTCATCAATGCATCACGAATGTCGCCATTCACATTGGCCACAGCCTTGAGCACGCCTTTGCCACCATAACGACTTTTATCATCATCACGCAGTTCAATTGCTTCACGCGCGCCGGTGGACGCACCGGATGGCACCGCTGCACGACCCTTAACACCGGAGGCCAGAATCACATCGGCTTCGACGGTCGGGTTGCCGCGTGAATCAATGATTTCACGGGCGATAATGTTTTTGATTTCAATTCCTGAAATTGACATTTAGGTTTATCTCTCCAATTTTTAAAATATATTTTTAACGCAAAGACGCCGAGGCGCAAAGTTCGCAAAGAAATCACATAAAAAAGGCTTTGCGGCCTTCGCGTCTCTGCGTTAGATTTTTTTCTGGTTCCCATGCTCCTGCGTGGTAACCCATACCTATCTTCACAGTTACTGTATGCGTTCCCACGCAGGAGCGTGGGAACGAGCTAAAAAAACTTTGCGGCCTTCGCGTCTTCGCGCCTCTGCGTTAGATTTTTCTATCTGCCAACATCTTCAATAAACGGCTGTTGCTTGACGGTTTTATCAATCGCCATTAAAACTTCCAACAATTGTTTCATTTGATTCAATGGCCAGGCATTCGGACCATCGCTTAAAGCCTTGCTCGGATCGGGGTGGGTTTCCATAAATACGCCTGAAACACCGGCGGCGACAGCGGCACGCGCCAGCACCGGGACGAATTCACGTTGACCGCCGGAGGTGGTTCCCTGTCCGCCGGGTTGTTGCACCGAATGGGTCGCATCGAATACCACCGGACAGTTGGTCTCGCGCATGATTGCCAGGCTGCGCATGTCGGATACCAGCGTGTTATAGCCAAACGATGCGCCGCGTTCACAAACCATGATTTGATCATTGCCCGCTTCACGCGCCTTATCGACTACGTTTTTCATATCCCAAGGAGCTTGAAACTGACCCTTCTTGATATTTACCGGAATCCCCTGACTCGCAACATTCTGAATAAAATTTGTTTGCCGGACTAAAAAAGCCGGGGTTTGCATCACATCCACTACCGAGGCCACTTCATTGAGTGGCGTATCTTCATGTACATCGGTCAACACGGGTACGTCGATCTGATCCTTAACCGCCTGTAAAATTCGCAGCCCTTCTTCCAGCCCCAGTCCACGAAAACTTTTACTCGAGGTGCGGTTGGCCTTGTCGAAAGAAGATTTATAAATAAACGGCATGCCCAGTTCTGCACAGAGGGATTTCAATTGTGCCGCCGTATCCAGTGCCAACTGTTCACTTTCAATCACGCAGGGACCGGCAATTAAAAACAGCGGCTGGTCGATACCGACTTCAAAACCACAGAGCTTCATGCGCTGACGGTCTCCTGCTGATTTAACTTTTCTTTTAATTCACGCGCCGTTTGCACGAAGCCGGTAAACAGCGGATGACCTCTACGTGGGTTGGAGGTAAATTCAGGATGAAACTGACAGGCAATGAACCAGGGATGATCAACAATCTCAACAACTTCAACCAGATTGCCATCTTCCGACAAGCCTGCGAACTGCAAACCGGCCTGCTGCAACGGCTCACGGTACTGGTTGTTAAATTCATAACGGTGACGATGACGCTCCATGATCTGATCTTCAGCATAAAGTTCACGTATTTTTGAGTTTTCCTGCAGCTTGCAGAGCTGACCACCCAGACGCATAGTGCCGCCCAAATCAGAATCCGCATCGCGCGTTTCAAGCTGACCATCGGTGGTCTGCCATTCGGTAATCAGACCAATCACCGGATCGGGTGTAGCGGAATCAAACTCGGTGCTGTGCGCCTGTTTCAATCCCAACACATTACGTGCATATTCGATCACCGCGACCTGCATGCCCAGACAAATACCTAAATACGGTACTTTATTTTCACGCGCATAACGCACCGCTTCAATCTTGCCTTCCACACCGCGTTTGCCAAAGCCACCGGGGACTAAAATTGCATCGACTTTTTCCAGCGCGGCGGTGCCGGATTTTTCTATTTCATCCGAATCAATATAAACAATGCGTACCTTGGTATGGGTCTGCAGACCGGCATGAATCAGAGCCTCGGATAAGGACTTGTAGGCTTCGGTCAACTCCATGTATTTGCCGACCATGCCGATGCTGATTTCACCAGTCGGGTTGGCCTGCGCTTCAGTGACCGCAATCCATTCAGATAAATCGGTCGAGCCGCAATCCAGTTGCAGTTTTTCAACCACAATGTCATCCAGTCCTTCTTCATGCAGCATCTGCGGAATTTTATAAATGCTGTCGGCATCCTCGGCTGAAATCACCGCCTTTGCTTCGACATTGGTGAACAGGGCAATCTTGCGCCGCTCATCCTCAGGCAGGGGACGATCCGCACGACAGAGCAGCACGTCCGGCTGGATACCGATGGAGCGTAATTCTTTGACGGAATGCTGGGTCGGCTTGGTCTTAATTTCACCCGCAGTCGGAATATAGGGCAACAAAGTCAGGTGCATGTAGAGCACGTTGTCGTGCCCCATTTCCACGCCCATCTGACGTATGGCTTCCAGAAATGGCAGAGACTCGATATCACCGACCGTGCCGCCGATTTCGACCATCGCCACATCGGCATCCCCCGCACCTTTGATCACACTGCGTTTGATCTCATCGGTGATATGCGGAATGACCTGCACCGTGCCACCGAGATAATCACCCCGGCGTTCCTTGCTGATCACATTGGCGTATATACGCCCGGTGGTAAAGTTGTTGCTCTGCTTCATGGTGGTATTCACGAAGCGCTCATAGTGTCCCAGATCCAGATCGGTTTCCGCACCGTCTTCGGTGACAAACACTTCGCCGTGCTGGAAAGGACTCATGGTGCCCGGATCGACGTTTATATAGGGATCCAGCTTTAACAGGGTGACATTAAGCCCGCGTGATTCGAGAATCGCCGCAAGCGAGGCAGAGGCAATGCCTTTGCCAAGCGAGGAAACCACGCCACCGGTAACAAATATATACTTGGTCATGCGCATCGCCAGCAATCTAAGAGGTGAATGAAAGTCCTGTCATTTCCCGCATTGCAGGGGAATCTTGGTAATACGACAGGAGCGTTTGCTGGGGATGTATTGTCGCTGTTTTTGTCCTGTGTTTCAATCACCGCAACACGCTCATATTGATTCTGTGACCAGCAGCCCGTCTTCATCCGCACCCGCCTGCCAGGGTTCGCAGACACAGTAACCCACCACCTGTGCGATCTCTTCACCCACATAGATCAGGGGAATGTGATCCCGCTCCCACGGCGGCACCCCCCATTCCTGCCACAAGGTTTTCAGGCGATGTGTCTGCCCACGACCAGCCGGACGACAAACTTCAGCACCCTGTCGAAAACGTACCGAAATATCGCTACGCGCATTAAGCGCGGCTTTCAAACCCACACCCGGGTGCAGTTCAACACTCAAATCACGGCCATCAGACAAACCCAGTTTTGCTTTCAGATCCCAGCTCAGCGCTTCACATTGCAACACTTTCGCAGGCAATAAATACAGATCATCCCGATAGCGCCGAATCACACTTGTCGCCCAGCCGACCTGTGGCTGCGCATCCTCTCGCGCCGACAACAGCTCATCGTGAATACGCTGTAACTGCACAGTAGCGGGCAAAGAAACCCCACGCTGATGAATCCAGTAACGCAAAACATTATCCTGACGCGTCCGGCTCAGCAGTCCCAGACCCGCAATAGAAAGACAGCCGCTTCGACTGCCTGTCAGTGTTGCCAGATCGTCTGCCGCCAGTTCATCCAGCAGGGTACTTGCTGAGGCCTGATGGTCTGCGGCGCGTGACAACGTTTGCGCCAGCGCCGGCCAGCGCGGCAGTAAATCGGGAATAATATTCTGGCGCAGGAAGTTACGATCAAACGCCAGCGACTGGTTACTCGGATCCTCGATCCAGCGCAAACCGGTTGCTTGTGCATAATCACGTAACTGCTGGCGCGTCAGCCCCAGCAGAGGCCGAGCCAGCCAGCCTCGACCAAAAGCCACATGGCGCGGCATCGCTGCCAGTCCGCGCACCCCGGCACCACGAAACAGTTGCAGTAATAAGGTTTCAGCCTGATCGTCTTCATGATGTGCCAGCAGCAAACCATCCGCCTCATCCATAATATTTTCAAAAATGTGATAACGCGCCTGCCGCGCGGCGGCCTCTGGGCTTTCACCCGCCTCGCCCATCGCATCGACCGCTACAACCTTGAAATCAACGTCCAGATCGGCGGCGACTTTTTCACAGTGCGCCGCCCAGTCATCCGCTTCATCGCTCAGGCCATGATTGATATGCAGGGCAGAAATGTTAAGCGCCGCTAATTGCTCGCGGAGAGCCGCAAGGGCGTGGAGAAGAACGTGGGAATCACAACCGCCGCTGTAGGCAACCCAATAATGCTGGGTCGGCGGAAATTTTTTTAACTGTTTCAGCAGGGTGTCTGGCAGGGATTTCATAAAATTGAGGCGCGGGTGTCATGCCAGAAAAACATAAATGGTGGGCAATGCCCAGCCTACATTTATAGGGATCAGGTAGGGTGGGCATTGCCCACCACCCGCCCTACTCGGTGTAATTGCCGTAGCTAAGTAATTTCTCGTAACGCTGATCCAGCAACTTATCCAGGCCAATCGCTTCCAGCGTTTCCAGACTTTCCTGCAAGGCGGCTTTGAGATTGGCAGCAGTCGTCTCAATGTCACGATGCGCGCCACCTAACGGCTCATTGATAATTGCGTCCACCAGTCCCAGCTCTTTCAGACGTGGTGCGGTCAAGCCCATGGCTTCGGCGGCATCGGCGGCTTTCTCGGCGCTCTTCCATAAAATAGAGGCGCAGCCTTCCGGTGAAATGACCGAGTAGGTGCTGTATTGCAGCATCATCAGCCGATCACAAACACCAATCGCCAGCGCGCCACCCGATCCTCCCTCGCCAATCACAGTACTGATAATCGGGGTTTTTAACTGCGAGAGGATCAGCAGATTGCGGGCAATCGCCTCGCTCTGCCCCCGTTCTTCCGCGCCCACACCAGGATACGCACCGGGGGTGTCAATAAAGGTCAACAACGGTAATTTGAAGCGTTCGGCCATCTCGAACAGGCGCTGCGCCTTGCGATAACCCTCAGGGCGCGCCATGCCGAAGTTGCGGCGAATTTTTTCTTTGGTATCCCGACCTTTCTGCTGCCCCATAATCAGCACCGGTTTACCTTCCAGTCGCGCCAGCCCGGCAACGATGGCGTGATCATCAGCATAGGCGCGATCCCCATGCAGCTCATCAAAGTTGGTGAAAATACGCTCGACGTAATCGAGGAAATAGGGGCGCTGCGGATGGCGAGCCAGCTGCGCAACCTGCGCGGACTGAAGATTGGAGAAAATAGAGGCAGTCAGTTCGCGGCTTTTGCCCTGCAAACGATTGATCTCTTCACTGATGTTGATCTCATTATCAGTGCCTACATAGCGCAGTTCTTCAATTTTCGCCTCAAGCTCGGCGATGGGTTGTTCAAAGTCCAGAAAATTCAGGTTCATAAAGGGCCCGGCACGTTCAAAACAGGATTCAGGGGGAATAAATAAGAACCCGGATCATACCGTAGATTATACGGGTGAGCCAGAAACCTGTGCCGCTACCGACGACAAAACAATATTTTCAAGCTCAACTGTGCGCCGCCGCCTGACAGGCTCGGTTACGGCCTTCTTCTTTGGCTTCATACAAGGCTTGATCAGCGGATGCGATAAGCACCTCCTCGGAGGTGGATGATAACGGAATCATAGTCGCTACCCCCATGCTAATAGTGACCACCTCGCTGGCTTTGGAAAATTCATGCTTTATTTTCAGACCACTAACCGCAAGACAGAGTTTCTCCGCCATCACCATGGCTCCCTCCGCTGGGGTATTGGGCAAAACCACGACAAATTCTTCACCACCATAACGCGCAACCAGATCACCCGGACGGCAGACCGCTTGTTGCAGTGCCGCTGAAACCTGCT
>CAZIJT010000030.1:16180-17596 GCA_964539595.1 uncultured Thiohalophilus sp.
TTCGCGCCATTATTAAAGGCATCACTTTTGATTTTCGGATCATCTTTGCTGGAAAGTACAATAATCGGAATATCACGGGTTGCCGGATGATTTCGGTAAAAGCGCACTAGCGTCATGCCATCCACATTCGGCATTACCAGATCCTGCAAGATTGTGGTCGCACCGATCTCCAGCGCAGTCTGGATGGCCGCTTTAGGATCACTGCAATAATGGAAATCCATATTTTCATCCACCAGCATCCGCCGAATACCCTCAGCAACCATGGCCTGATCATCCACCAACAAGACCACAATGCGGCTTACCTGTTCATCAATAAGCGAAGTCTCGGTAGACGCGGCCATGCTACTCAGTTCGTCTTACGTGCAGGCAGAGAAGGAAAGCGCTTTAACAAGTTTGCCGCAATATCTTTGAGCAAAAGAATATCCACCGCCGCATTTAGTTGCGCCGCCGCTTTGGGCATGCCATAGACTGAACAACTAGCTTCATCCTCGGCAATGGTGTGAAAGCCGCTATTGCGCATTGCCAGCAAGCCCTGCGCACCATCTCGTCCCATGCCGGTGAGCAGGACACCCGTTGCCTCACCAGTCCAATGCTCTGCCACACTTTCAAAGAACACCGTCACCGATGGCCGATAAACATAATCTTCTGGTTCCGAACTATAGCTCAGACGGCCATCCTTCCTGAGTAGAAGATGTTCATCTCCCCCAGCGATCAGCACCCGTCCTTGTTGCGGGGTATCTCCGCGCTGCGCTCGCTGTACTGGCAGGCGGCACTGTTGATCAAGCCAGCCAACAAAGCTGTCGGTAAACTGCTCATCCACATGCTGAATGATAACGATGGCTGCCGGAAAATCTGCTGGAATATCGGCAAGAATAGTTGCCAACGCTGCCGGGCCACCGGTAGAGGCACCGATAGCTAACAATGGCGACGAAGTTGCTGCAACCGAGGAGTCTGCGCTGGATGATGATAAGTGGGAATGCGATTCAGTATGGCTAATAAGGCGGCCAATAATCTTGAGCTTTTGCAGCAGGGCTTCACGTCCTTCAGCATCACCGGATGCACCCAGCACCGGGGTATTAACGGCATCCAGCGCACCGGCTCCCATCGCTTCAAACACTTTACTCGCATTGCCGGACACGGTCGAAGTAACCACAAGAATCGCACAGGGTGAGTCTGCCATAATCTGTCGCGTTGCTTGCACGCCATCCATCACCGGCATGATCAAATCCATCAGGATCACATCAGGACGTTCTTTGGCGCATAGCGCTACCGCCTCCGCCCCGTCATAGGCCACCCAGGCCAGTCGGTATTCCGGGATCGCGGCAATCACCCGACGCAGGCTTTCCACTACCATTCTCGTATCATTAACAATTGCTATATTCATTGCTTGTCTTCGTTTGTACCCGTACGGCTGAA
>CAZIJT010000030.1:17696-23409 GCA_964539595.1 uncultured Thiohalophilus sp.
CCGCAGCTATAAACACCTATATCTGTAGGTACGATTTCAATCGTACACAGGGTTTATTAAGATTAAACTTCACCGATCAGATCCCGTACCGCATCAAGCAGCGTTTCATCATGGAAACTGCCCTTGGTCAGGTAATAGTCGGCACCCGCCTCCAGACCGCGAATACGATCTTCTTCCCTGTCTTTGTAGGATACGATCATCACCGGCAACGATTTCAGGCCATCATCTTTTTTTATTAACTCAACAAATTCAAAACCGTTCATGCGTGGCATATCGATATCACTGATGACCAGATCATATTTACCGGTGCGCACAGCATTCCAGCCATCCATGCCATCCACGGCCACATCAACCAGATAACCTTTGGCTTCCAGCATGCCGCGTTCAACTTCACGCACGGTAATCGAGTCATCCACTACCAGCACACGTTTGCTGTCTTTGTCTGCTTCTGCGACATCGGCTGCACGGCTAATCTTATTCAGTCGCCCACCGGAAACGATAATGTCAGTAGAGCGCAACAAATCATCCACATCCACAATCAGGCACAAGCTGCCATCATCAAGAATCGCCCCAGCACTAATATCCCGAATCTTGCCCAGCCGGGGATCCAGCGGTTGCACTACCAGATTACGTTCACCAAGAAAACGATCCACCACCACGCCATAACAATTTAGGCGCTCGCCCAACATCACTACGGCAGCATCGTCCTCTTCCGAAGGTGGCACTTCCAGCCCTAACACCTGATGCGCAGAAACCAGCCCGACATGCTGGTTGCCATAAGTGAAATACTGACGTCCTTCCAGCAACTCAATACTGTCACGAGGCAGTTTCAGAGTGTGTTCAATTCGCGCCAGTGGAAAGGCATAAGGTTCACCGGCAATTTCAACCAGCAGGGCACGAATCACCGACAGGGTCAGCGGTAGTTGCATGTGAAAACGCATGCCTTTGCCCAGCTCCGAGGTTGCACGGACTACACCGCGCATTTCCTGCACCACGCTATGCACAACATCCAGCCCCACCCCTCGACCCGAGATTTCCGTCACATCATCACGGGTGGAAAAGCCGGGTAGAAACAGGAACTCCATTAACTCACTTTCCATTAGCCGTGCCGCCATTTTCTCACTGACCATTTTTTTCTTAATAATTTTCCTGCGCAGTTGTTCCAGATCAATACCTCGACCATCATCCCTGACGCTAATTGAAAGCATACCCGCGCTATGTTGTGCTTCGAGAACAAGTGTTGCCTGTTCTGCTTTACCTGTTTGCTGGCGCTGCGCAGGTTCTTCAATACCGTGGTCAAGCGCATTACGCAGCAAGTGGTTAAGCGGGGCTTCAATTTTCTCAAGAATTTCGCGATCCACCGGTGTAGTTTGACCACGAATTATAAAGTTAACATTCTTATCCAGTGACCGCGCCAGATCACGCACCATGCGTTGAAAACCCTGCACACCATCCATAAAGGGGCGCATACGGCTGCGGATAACCTCGCTATTGAGCCGCTTCGCCAGCCCCTGACTACGACACTCATAATCATCCAGCTCACTGATCTGCTCGGTCAGCAGTTCGCGGCAACCCGCAACCTTTTGTTGCGCATCGGTGAGCAATCCACAGACATACTCATCACCCTGGATAACATTACCCAGTTTATCCAGAATCATAACCAGCTCAGCCTGACGGTGTTTGAGATGCAGGAGAGAATCATTAACCGGTTGCAAACCCTGCGATACCACCTGCACCTCGCCTGCCAGCCCCATCAGTCGATTCAGGTTTTCCGCTGAAACACGAATGGCGCTGTCCCGTTGTTGATTCTTTTCCACGGCGCGCGTTCTAGATTTTTCTTTTGCCGCAGCATCAGATGATATGGATTGTTTTTTAACTGCCGAAGGTGTTTCTGAGACTGAAATAACATCCACTGCTGCATCCGCTTTCACCCTGGCAGCAGGTTCTGTTGATGAGCGGGTGCTGGCAGTTTTATTTGATACCTCACCACTAAGAACAGCTGAGAGCTGTTCGACGAGTGAAGTCACTTCATCAGCCAGCACGGCAGCTTTGCCTTGCACGCCGATCAGGCTCAACATATCAACGCCTTTGAGCAACACATCAATGTGATCTTCATTAAAACAAAGCTCCGCCTGCTGGGCAGCAACAAAACAGTCTTCCATCACATGTGCCACACGCACAGCCGCTTCAACGTCCACCATTCGCGCGGCACCTTTGATCGAATGCGCCGCACGCATCAGTTCTTCCAGATGCAAGGTTTGCCCCGGATCCTGCTCCAGTTCCAACAGACCACTGGTAAGAATACCCGCCTGAACTTCCACCTCGACACTAAATAGTTCAAGCATGGAACAGTCTTCCATTACATTATTTTTTTCTGTGCTGGTTTCTTCTTTATTTTCCTCAACTGCAATTTGAGCTGAACTTGCAGGTATTTCAGATGCCGTAGCGGAAGATGCCGACAATAGTTGTTCAATCAGCAATTCATCTTCTTCTGTAGCACTACTCACTGCATTTTCAGTGGTAAACGAAGCTAACCGTTCAACACAGTGAAACATGGCATCAATACAGTTTCCATCCAGTTCGATGTCAGCCTGTTGCACCGCTGTAAAACAATCTTCCAGACTTTGTGCCAAACGGCGTGCAATATCAACATCCGCCATATACGCCGCACTGTTAATTGAATGCAGTGCCACTATCAACTTATCCAGATCCTCTACCTGTTGCTCCGACTCCATCAATGCCAGCTTTTGCAGGCCCCGCTGGAGAATGACTGCCTGCGCATCTACTTCCATGCGGAATAAATCCCACATAGTAAAGTCATCATTATTATGATCAGGTTTGTCTATCATTGCAGCTTCTTGTTCAACGAATAAAACAACAGTTCATGATCCAGACAGGCAACATGTCCATCCTTCCACTTCAGCACGCCCAGGCTATAGGTAGCTGTAGCTTTTGATACGGTAACCGGAACGCCGCCCAGATCATCGTCCTGATAATGATGAATACCATGTACTTCGCTAACTGGGAAAACAAACTGCCCAGCATCACTGTGCGCAATAATAATGCGATCAAAAACAATGTGTCCATCCGCCATTGCCATTGAAGATTTATCCAGACCCAGGATCTCACCCAGCGAAACACATATTTTCAACTCACCACGAATATTGATCAGACCTTTTACTACGCCATTATTCGTATGCGGCAAACGATGAATGGGTTTCATTCTGGTGACCTCATCAACCAGTTTTGATGGCAGAGAAAACCATTCCTCTCCGAGTCTGAAAATCACAACTGAATTTAATTCACTGCGTTGCGATTGCTGTTGTTTGCGCGCAAATACCTCGGTCCATTCCTGCTGATATTCATCGGAAAGATCTTGCTCAAGAATGCCACGGCTAGCACGGGAAAAAACATCACAGTTATGGCAATGAATTACACGCTCCAGTTCAGGACAACGCGAGTCAATCCGCGCCCAGACGCCAATTCGGTTCCAGCAATCTTCGATGTCCATCTAACTGTTCTGAGTTTCAGAGCGCGAAGCGGCTCTGCTAGCTGTTGCACGGCTGGCACGCTGACGCAGGATTTTTGCTGCCGAAACATCGCCCTTCTGTTCCACCAACAAAGACAGATGTACCAGTGCTTCCTGATGATCAGGTTGTAAATAAACCACCTTGCGCAAATAGTCTTCTGCTTCCTCACGATTACCTGTTGCCTCACGAATTAGCCCTAGCAGATAACAGGCCTGTACGCAGGGTTCATTGTCCTCTAGCCAGTTTTCACAGAGGCTGGCAGCTTCAACCAGATTGCCTTCATCCGCCAGACAAAAAGCCTGTTCCAACCGCTCATCGGTCGAGGTTTCCTGCTTGATGGATGATGAGATAGACGATTCTTTATCCGCTCGAAACAATGAGGCAGGTTGAGGTGTCATCACTACCCTGGTTTTTTTCTGCTGATGGTGCTGAGTATTTGTAGCAGCTGCAATACGCGGCTTCGAGTTATGCTTTGCAGTGGATTTTCGAAAAGCAAAGGCACGGGGAATCTGTTCCGATACATAGCCATGATTCAGAATCATGCTAGATTCCGCATGGCCAACAAACAAGATGCCATTCGCATGCAGTAGACGTGTCAATACCGCCATGGCCTGTGTCTGGGTTAGCGCATCAAAATAAATCATAACGTTGCGGCAGAACACCACATCATAGATCCCCTGACCTGGCATAAAGTCGGGGTTCAGCATATTGGCCTGAATAAAATTCACACGCTCATGAATCTTTTTATCCAGCGTGTACACCCGCTTAGTTTTATGAAAAAAACGATCACGAAAGACGAGATCATTTCCTCGAAAAGCATTATCCCCATAGACTGCACATCGAGCTTTGGCTAAAGCCTGCATGCTAATATCTACCGCATCAATATAAATTCGCTCTACCGCCAGCCCCGCTTCTATCAGCGTCATAGCAATGGTATAGGGCTCTTCACCTGTCGAGCAGGGCAAGCTCAATACACGCAATTTTCCCTGCTTATGCTTAGGCATCCATTCATTAGTCACAAAACGACGTAGCGCCTCGAAGGCTTTGCCATCTCTGAAAAACCAGGTTTCAGGAATCACCACTTCTTCAATCAGCGCATCAAGCTCACCCGTGGAGGAAAGAAGCAGGGCAAGGTAAGCATCAACATTGCTCACACCACAGGCAACCATTCGTCGCTGAACCGAGCTAGTGATGGTAGAAGAACCAATCGAGGCCGCATGCAAACCCATGGTTTCTTTCAGGATCGTTTCAATCCTGCTACAGGTCTGATGACGGGCTGTCAAATTTACGTGTTTTGCATACATGATTTTTGCTGCACCTGAAATGAACGGGCTATGATGCTGCGCTGAACAGGCTGGCTTGCCCCGCTTTTGGCAGGAGACCATCTACATTTATTAGTTGCAACAGGCCTAGCTCATCTTTTACCAGATCACCTAACCAGGGTGCTTCGCCAATCGAAAGCTCAGACGATAGCAACGATTTTGAATCCTGCTTTACGGTTTCAGTGACCTGCTCAGCCAACAAACCGAGTATTTGTTGCGAGCCGTTATCCTGCTTGTAATTCAGCAAGATAATGCGGGTCGTCATGCGCCGCTTGCAGGTCTGTGTGTTGACCAAATAACAAAGATCGATCACTGGTACGGGCAGACCTCGATAGTCAAACAGACCCGCAATATAATTGGGAGCCTGTGGAATTTTTTTCAGGCAAACCTGCGGTGCTACTTCCACCACCTGACTGGCGTTTAACCCGTATCGTTCCTCACCAATCCGAAATAGCAGTAATAACATCAGGACTTAATCTTGAAATGAGAAACGCCTTCCTGCAGACCTTGAGCAGCCGAGTTTAACTGCTCGATAGCGCTATTAGATTGATACAGGGAATCTGCGGTCTGGTGTGCGCTTTCACTTAACTGAATCATTGCTTCAGTGATTTGCTCAGCACCCAGTGACTGGGATTGCATGCCTTCGTTAACATCCTCGAAGCGCGGAATAAGAATCTGTACCTGTTCGATAACCTCAGCCAATTGCGAACCCACATGGCCAACTTCATCCACACCCCGGTGTACCTCTTCAGAGAATTTGTCCATCCCCATCACACCGGCGGAAACGGCTGACTGCATTTCCTTAACCATCTGTTCGATATCCCAGGTTGCCACCGCCGTTTGATCGGCCAAACGACGTAT
>CAZIJT010000031.1:0-23303 GCA_964539595.1 uncultured Thiohalophilus sp.
TGGTGTTTTTCTCAATCAGCTTGGTCATTACGCCACCCAGGGTTTCAATACCCAGAGACAGCGGGGTCACGTCGAGTAACAACACATCTTTAACCTCACCACCGAGAACACCACCCTGAATCGAGGCACCAACGGCCACGGCTTCATCCGGGTTAACATCTTTGCGGGGTTCCTTGCCGAAGAAGTCTTTAACCACTTCCTGCACCTTGGGCATACGAATCTGACCACCGACTAAAATCACATCGTCAATTTCAGAGGCTGATAGATCGGCATCTTTCAGCGCCATCTTGCAGGGTTCAATCGAACGGGTAATCAGCTCTTCTACCAGTGATTCCAGCTTCGCACGCGTTACCTTGATGTTCAGGTGTTTAGGGCCTGAGGCATCGGCAGTAATATAAGGCAGGTTAACATCGGTCTGCTGCGTGGAAGACAGTTCAATCTTGGCTTTTTCTGCTGACTCTTTCAGACGTTGCAGAGCCAGCGGATCGTTACGCAGATCAATACCCTGATCGCTCTTGAATTCTTCAACCAGATAATCGATCAGGCGCATATCGAAATCTTCACCACCGAGGAAAGTGTCACCATTGGTGGACAGCACTTCAACCTGATGCTCGCCATCGATATCGGCAATTTCGATAATCGAAATATCAAAGGTACCGCCACCCAGATCATAGACGGCGACCTTGCGATCACCTTCTTTTTTGTCCATGCCGAAAGCTAATGCTGCGGCAGTGGGTTCGTTGATAATGCGTTTAACTTCCAGCCCGGCAATCTTACCGGCATCCTTGGTGGCCTGACGCTGGGAATCATTGAAGTAAGCCGGAACGGTAATCACCGCTTCGGTGACTTCTTCGCCCAGATAATCTTCGGCGGTCTTTTTCATTTTCTGCAAAATGCGCGCAGAAATTTCAGGCGGAGCCATTTTCTTGCCATTGACTTCGACCCAGGCATCATCGCTGTTATCCGCCTTTACAATTTTGTAAGGCACCATGCCGATGTCTTTCTGTACTTCGTCATCCTGGAAGCGGCGGCCAATCAGGCGCTTAATCGCATACAGGGTATTATGAGGATTAGTCACCGCCTGACGTTTGGCAGGCTGACCGACAACCACTTCGTTATCACCGGTAAAAGCCACAATAGAGGGCGTGGTGCGATCACCTTCGCTGTTTTCTATTACCTTGGGTGACCCACTTTCCATCACGGCCACACAGGAGTTGGTGGTACCCAGGTCGATTCCAATAATCTTTCCCATTTTCGTCATTCTCCAAATCAGGGGTTATTCGTCTAAATTCTTTGTTGAGGTATAAATAGGGGCATATCCCCGAAGTTCAAGCCTGCTAGTCAATATTTGTATCGGACTTTTCATCATCGGCACCGGCCTTGGAAACAATCACCATGGCCGGGCGCACCAGACGTTCATTCAGCAGATAACCTTTTTGCATCACATTCATCACCGTATTCGGCGCGTGTTCTGAAGACTCCAGCATCGACATGGCCTGATGCAGATCCGGATCAAAGGGTTCGCCTTCGGGATGCACCGCCTCGATACCAAATTTCTCGATAGTGGAGAGCAGCATTTTCAGGGTCAAATCCGTGCCTTCCTGTAATTTTTCCAGTGTCGCGCCTTCAGCCATACTCGCATCGCGTCCCATTTCCAGGCTGTCGATGACCGGCAACAATTCCTGTACGAAACGCTCCAACGCATATTTATGCGCATTTTCCACTTCCCGAGCTGAGCGCCGACGTTGGTTCTCCATCTCGGCTTTCAGCCGCAACATCTGATCCTGGCTTTCCGCCAGTTTGGCTTCTGCCTGCTGCAAGCTTTCAACCATGTCGATATCATCGACGGTAATTTCCTGCTCGTCCTGCTCTGTTCCGTTTGAGGCCTGAACCTCGTCCGCATTCACATCGTTGTCGCTCATACTTGCTCCACGCTTTAAAATGGTTGCTAGTGACGAGCGGGCTATCGCCACTCATCGCCTAAATATTGCCATAATATGGGGGTAATTACTCAGAACTCAAGAGCGAACCGAGAATTTTTGCGGTCACGTCCACCACCGGAATCACCTGATCATAGGCCATGCGCGTCGGGCCGATTACGCCCAGCACACCGACCACCTGTTCTTCGATCCGATAAGGCGCGGTGACCACCGAGCACTCGCCAAAAGCCGAATAGCCGGACTCCTCGCCAATAAAAATCTGCATGCCTTCGGCATGGATGGAATGATCCAGTATATGCAAAATATCCTGTTTGGCATGAAAGGCCTCAAACAGCTGGCGCAACTTGTCCATATCCGCCATTTCCGCGTACTGCATCAGGTTGGTTTCACCGTTGATCACCAGATCATCTTCGTCGGATTCCGCCAGCACTTTATCTGCCATACTCATTGCCACCTGCATGATCTGCTGCATATCATCACGCACCGTCTGCATGCTGGCATGTACACCCTTGCGAATCGACGACAATTCGCAGCCACTGAATTCCGTGTTCAGATAATTGGCCACCCGTTGTAGCTCATCCTGGCTGTAAGCTCGCTCGGTATGAATGACGCGATTCTGCACCTCCATGTCATTGACCACCAGCACCACCAGAATACGCGTGGCCGAGAGCGGAATAAATTCAATCTGCTGCAACAATACCGAGCCCATGCGCGGCAGCATCACCACCCCGGCCATGCCGGTCGTGTGTGAAAGCAGCGACGAGGCAGAATCAATCAGCTCCTGTGGCCGTACGCCTTTATCCAGTTCCAGCTTAAACTGGTCGATCAGGCTGTGCTGCATCGGCTTGACCGTCAGCAGGTTATCCACGAACAGGCGGTAACCCTTTACCGTCGGAACCCGACCAGCCGAGGTATGTGGTGACACCACCATCCCCCGTTCTTCAAGATCGGCCATGATATTGCGAATACTGGCTGGACTCAGCCTGACACCACATTGCTGTGCCAGTGTTTTTGAGCCTACGGGCTGGCCGTCGCTAATATAGCGCTCAACCAGCGTTTTCAGCAGGGCAAGAGAACGATCATTCAAAGCAGGATGTGCAGACACAGGTATTCGATCACCAACAGAAATAAAAGCAATTCATTTTTTCGTAGACACTCTATATTATATGGAAACGGCAAACAGGGGAATCTCCAAATTACAATGAATAACTGTTTCAATAAAATTGGCCTGATCGGCAAATATGGCAACCCCCATGTGGCAGAAACCGTGCGTGATCTCGGCATGATGCTGCAAAAACGGGGCTGCGAAATCCTGCTTGAACATGGCACCAGCCAGCTTCTGAAAAAACAGGATCTGCCCTGCGGCAGTCTTGATGAGCTGGGTCGAACCTGCGATCTCACCATTATCGTTGGCGGTGATGGCACCCTGCTGGCCGCAGCACGCACCCTGGTGGAATACGATATGCCCCTGCTTGGCGTGAATCTGGGGCGGCTGGGCTTTCTGGTCGACATCTCCCCCGACCACATGGAAGAGCGGGTGAATGAAATCCTCGATGGCGAATACGATGAGGAACAGCGCATTCTGCTCAATGCCGAGGTTCAGCACAAGGATTCCCCCCCAAACGAAAGCGATGCCTTCAACGATGTGGTGGTACACAAGTGGGAAGTCGCGCGCATGATCGAAACCGAAACCTGGGTCAATGGCCGCTTTCTCAATAGCATGCGATCCGATGGCCTGATAGTCTCCACCCCCACCGGCTCCACTGCCTATGCGCTATCTGGAGGTGGTCCGATCATCGAACCAAACGTTGATGCAATTCTGATCGTGCCCATCTGCCCCCACAGCATGAGCTACCGCCCTATCGTGGTTAGCGGCGACAGTAAAATTGAAATTATCGTCAAGGAAAACATCCATTCCCATGCGCAAGTCACCTGCGATGGCCAGATCAACCTGGGACTGGTCTCCGGTGATAAAATTATTATTCAGAAAAAAGAAAAGTGCATCCGCCTGATTCACCCCCACCAGCATAACCACTTTGAAATTCTGCGCGCGAAGATGCATTGGGGTGAGCATTCTTGAGTAGGTACGGCTTCAGCCGTACATATACGCTTCATAGTGCCCGCAGGGTAGATGGCGTACCTACAAGCACACTAGCAACTACTAATGAGTATAATTAACTTATGCTAACTCACATCCATATCTGGAACTTCGCCATCGTCGAACAGCTTGATCTTGAGCTTGAGGCGGGGATGACCGTACTCACCGGCGAGACCGGGGCGGGTAAGTCTATCCTGCTTGATGCGCTGGGGCTGGCACTGGGGGATCGTGCCGATAGCAATGTTATTCGCCACGGCGCAGAGAAAGCTGAAATCAGCGTCACCTTCGATACTCGTCAAGCGAGTGCCGCCGAGCTTTGGCTAAAAGAGCATGAACTGGATAGTGAAGAAGAATGCATTATTCGTCGCACCATTAGCAGCAAAGGTGCATCGCGTGCGTTTATCAATGGCAAGCCCTGCCCGATTACGCTACTGCGCGAACTGGGTGAAATGCTGGTGGACTTACATGGTCAACATGAACATCACAGCCTGTTACGCCACGAAGTTCAGCAACAGTTATTAGATGACTATGCCGATCACTCTGCCTTGCTAAGCGCGTTAACGCAGGCCTACAAACAGTGGCAATCGCTCAACAAAGACATGCTGGTGCTGGACAAAGCGCGCAGTGAACGCGCCTCCCGACTCGAACTACTCCGTTATCAGGTCAGCGAACTGGAAACTCTTAATTTGGCTGAAGGTGAGGCCGATGAACTGGATGTTGAACACAAGCGTCTGGCCAACGCTCAGCAAATTATGCAAAGCAATGATCATATCCTGAACCTGTTAGAAGAAAATGAGCAGAGTTCGATCAACAGTCTGCTCGCGCAAAGCTTATCGGACTTACAGTCTCTCACTGAAATGGATGCAAACCTGCAAAGCACAAGCGAACTGCTTGATAGCGCCAGCATTCAGATTAATGAAGCAATCAGTGAACTGCGGCTATACCGAGATCAAATCACACTCGACCCACAACGTCTGGCCGAAATCGAAACACGTCTGGCCAGCATCACCGATCTATCTCGCAAACATCAAATTTCAGCATCGGAACTACCGGCACATTTCGTCCGTCTACAAGAAGAATTAAATAATTTAGAACAGGCCGACATTCGCGCAGGACACTTACAGGAAGATATCGAACAGGCCAGCGCCGAATACCTTTCGCGCGCACGCAAACTCAGTCAGAGCCGCAACAAGGCCGCGAAGAAACTGGCCAGCCAGATCAGCGAGCGCATGCAACAACTGGGTATGGAAGGTGGTCGCTTTGCAATTGAATTAATGCCGCGTGAAAAAAATAATTTTTCAATACAGGGAATGGAGCAGGCCGAGTTTGTAGTCAGTGCCAATCCTGGCCAACCACTGAAAGCCTTGAACAAAGTTGCCTCGGGCGGTGAACTCTCGCGCATCAGTCTGGCGATTCAGGTTATTAGTGCCAATGCCTCACTCAGTCCAACGCTGATTTTTGATGAAGTCGATGTCGGCATCGGTGGTCGCGTTGCAGAAATTGTCGGTAGACAGTTGCGCGAACTAGGCGGCCAGCAACAGGTTATCTGTGTTACCCACCTGCCCCAGGTCGCCGCACTCGGTCATCATCATTTGCAGGTCTGTAAGCAGGCCGATGCTGACAACACTAGCAGCGACATACAAACACTTTCTGATTCGCAACGCGTCGATGAAGTTGCGAGAATGTTAGGCGGCTTAAAAATTACCGAGCAAACGCTGAGTCATGCGCGAGAAATGATTGAAGACGCACAGGTATAAGGCTGAACGGCAGTGAAGCCCAACAGTGCTTGCTGGCCTTCGTACCTCAACCCAACCTACACAAATACCCGTTGCAAATAAATTCCGGTAATTTCAAAATAAGCAGTTACAAAACTAGAATGAATAACTAACGCCCAACATCAACCGATAATCATCAGGCTTGGGTACAAACCCTGTCTCATCCACCGTCGGCTGGCTAATGCGATCCCAGACTAAGGATATATCAAGATCCAGACGTCCAGTCAGCTCACTCTCAAGTGTGGCAATCATATGATGAGCATAACCACCCGCTTCTTTTTTTGATGCCTGAATATTATATTTATAAATAAAATCCAGCGTATTACTAAGCTTAACATCCAGATCAGTGCTTAAAGTTATCGCCCCCGTCGTGACCTCAATATTTTCACCTTCCTGTACCGATAAGTATCGGGTAGTTAGAACAGCAGGGCCACCCGCTATGTTCCACTCAACCTTACCCGTATCATAGGGGGTATAACCCACACCAGCACCTAACGTAATACGTCGTTCAATATTCTGAAACGGATCACGATAATATTCACCAAAGGCGGGCGTGTAGAAAAATTTTCGAGTCGCATAGTTATCCATACTGAACGACACACGATGGTTATTAATAGTTTCTTCCAGACTACCCGAGACCGCATTAGTTTTTGATATATTGCCGATATAATCAATCAGAAAACGTGACTTTGCTGTTCGACGTTTAGCTGAGAATTTTGCGGTGTAATCGATCTGCTCAGTATTGCCGCTTCTAAGGTTCAGGCTTAACGCGAATTTAATTGCCCATAAATCAATTTCACGTTCACCGGCAGGAGTAAAAGACACCAGTTGCATTCGCTCAAACGTTTTTTCATCTTCCCCATTTGAAACAGTGATCTTTGAATCTGAAATTTGCAACACGCCAACAATAGCACCATAGGTTTCAAGATGGACATGACAGCGACGATAACTTTTCAGGTACTTCACATCGTCCCAGTCAATGCTAAGCAGGTCGAGTTTATCACTATCAAACTCAAGGCTCTCATTATACATTGACTTTATTTCACCCTTGAGCCATTCGCCTGAGGTAAGCTGCACCCAGTCAAATTCAAGTGCTTCCGGATGCCACGCAGTGCTATCCGTTTCAGCTGAGGCAGTGGTTACCCAAAAGGTGGAAAAAACAAAACTTATTATTAGTAAATAGTACGACATATACCTTTCAAAAATATCAGTCCTGACAGTCAGGGCAAACACCATATACAACCAGCGCATGATCAGTCATGGCATAACCCTTACTGGCTGCAATCTCATGCTGACGTTCTTCGATCACTTCATCAAAAAACTCATCCACCTTGCCACACTTAACGCACAAAATATGATCGTGGTGCTCACCCAGATTTAGTTCAAAAACCGAATGCCCCTCATCAAAATGATGTCGCGTGACCAGCCCCGCCGACTCAAACTGGGTCAGCACACGGTAAACCGTTGCCAGCCCCACGTCTTCCCCACTCTCCAGCATCGCCTTATACACATCTTCGGCGCTCATGTGCCGAATCGAACTGGACTGGAGAAAATTCAGAATTTTCAGGCGTGGCAAGGTTGCCTTGAGTCCCGCGCTTTTCAGATCTTTGCTATCCATTTTCCTGCCTCTGCTACCCGTTATTATTCATTTCAGTTATGATGCTGCGCTGGTAATTTATTAGTATACTAATTCTGTTGATACAAATGCGAATCTTTCTCAATATAATCACATTAACCCTTCTTAGCGCCGGGATGATGGCCTGTAGCGTCTACAAAATCGACGTCCAACAAGGCAATACGCTTGATCCCGAACAGGTTGAACAACTCAAGGTCGGCATGAGTTCACAACAAGTACTCTTCGTCCTCGGCAGCCCCATGCTCCGGGATGCCTTTCACCCCCAGCGTTGGGACTACCCTTTCAGCTTCAAACCCGGTGGCAAGGACATGTTCAGACAGAACCTGACTCTATTTTTTGAGAACGACAAACTAATACGCATCGACAACCGACTGCTCCCTCCCGAGCAGGTTCTGCGCCGACAGAACAAGAAAACTGGACTCGACGGTATCACCGCACCAGCGGGCGGTGGCGGTGGTCACAGCCATTAAATGAAGGCAATAGCTGCCCGATAATATTGCAAAAATGGCCACAGAAAAGTCGCATATTTTTTTCTGCTTTGTTATCATACGCCGCTTCGTGAACGAGGCAGTCTGTTCACGAAAAATCCCAAAGCGCCCGTAGCTCAGCTGGATAGAGTACCTGGCTACGAACCAGGCGGTCAGACGTTCGAATCGTCTCGGGCGCGCCAAATTTAAGTTAAAAATCAAGCGGTTATCGTTAATTCGGTAGCCGCTTTTTTGTTGTGCTGTTCCCAGGATCGGAGTTTGTCCCAAAAATCCAAAGCATGAATCTCCCCGCCGCAAGCAGTGGGGCATTATGTCCAGAAGAGATTAAAAGGAAAAGACCGATCCAGAACTTCCGTCTTCGAAATCATAACCTCGACAGCACTTACTCACACTCGCGTGCGATCTGTTTGCGTAGATCTTTTAGTTTCTGTTTGTCGCGCGGGTTGGGGGTGTGTTCGAGATAGATTTCTATTTTTACCATATCCTGATGGTAGCTGTTACAGCGTGAACGGTTGTCCTCCAGCGTTAAATTTATCCCGCCACATTCACGCTTGATCAACTTGCGTAGGTCGCGTGCCTTTTCCGCATCTTTTATGCTGTAGGTATGTTGCAAATAAATTTCTATTTTATTCAAATCACTTTGATAGCGTCGGCAATAGGATTTCGACGGGTTTGATGTGCTGCTCTGTGATTTAGTTTTTTTCTGTGTTTGCGCGTTATTATGAAACTCTTCAATCTGCTCAGGGGTGGCAAATTTCATTCCGCTACCGACTTTATTTTCAACCGGCACGGCATCCACCGCCGTATCTTTGGGTGGATTGTCACCAAAGACAATCTCACCGTTATCATTGACCCAGCGATAAACCTCGGCATGTGCGACGCCGCTGCAAAAATAAGATATAACTATGAGCCAAAAAATAACGGGGGAATTCATCCGCATCAAAACATCACCATTATTGCTGTTCTCACAGTATAGCGCCCCGCCACAAAGTACGTAAGAATGCTATTATTCACGCAACAAGTCACGGCATTGCAATCTTACAGGTCATCTATTTGGAACTCTCTTTCTCTAGCCAGTTATTAAGCCTGTTTGTTGTCGGGCTGTTTAGCACCCTCCACTGTCTGGGCATGTGTGGCGGCATTATTGGCGCACTCAGTTTCAGCCTGCCGGAAGATATTCGTCAACAGCGCTGGCGTATGTTGCCCTATATTACCGCCTACAATTTTGGCCGTATCGGTAGTTACGCGCTGGCAGGGGCGGTAGCCGGGGGGCTGGGACAGGAGCTATTTCAACTGATCAGCCCACAATATGGCCATATTATTCTACAGGCCGTTGGTAGTGGCATGATGATTGGCATTGGCCTGTATCTGGCGGGCTGGTTTCCCGGTTTCGCTCAAATTGAGCGTTTGGGACGTCCTCTGTGGGCCAAAATCGAGCCTCACGCGCAAAAACTGCTGCCGGTACGCTCGCCGCTACAGGCCTTCTTTTTCGGCCTGCTGTGGGGCTGGCTACCCTGTGGGCTGGTTTACTCAACCCTGATTCTGGCCACCTCGGCGGGCGATAGTCTGCATGGTGCGGTGTTTATGCTGGCCTTTGGCCTGGGAACATTGCCTGCGGTGATGACAGCGGGGATAATAACCGGATGGGTGACAAGGTTTAGTCACTTGCCCTGGATCAAAGCCAGCGTCGGCCTGACTCTGATAATATTAGCCCTTGTCAGTTTTTATCTGACCATTCAACACGGCACAAGACACATACATTAGCCATGAGTAATCAGGATAAACTAGTGATAGGCCAGTCAGCTGAATTTCTTGCCCTCCAGCGTTCCGCAAAAATTGTCGCGGCAACAGATGTCAGCGTGTTAATTATGGGGGAAACGGGAACCGGCAAAGAGTTACTGGCCAATAGCATTTATCAGAACAGCAAACGAAAAAATAGCGCCTTTATAACCCTCAACTGTGCCGCCCTGCCCGAGAATCTAATTGAATCCGAATTATTCGGCCATCGCAAAGGCGCATTCACTGGCGCAGATCGGGATCACACGGGCTGGGTAAAAAGAGCCGATGGCGGTACTTTATTCCTGGATGAAATGGGCGAGCTGCCACTCGCGGTGCAAGCAAAATTATTGCGCTTTCTGGAGGCCGGTGAATTCCAGCCGGTGGGACAGTCCAAAGCTGAAAAAGTCGATGTACGCATTATCGCGGCCACCAATCAGGATCTCCACACGCAGGTTAAGGCCGGTACATTTAGAGCCGATCTTTATTATCGCCTGCATGTTGTTCCGCTTGAGCTTCCCCCCTTACGTGAACGCAGCAATGACATTGCCTTGTTGGTAAACCAGCTCAGCCAACGACTGGCGCAGGAGTACAAACTCGACACGCCTAAATATACTGCGGCGGCCATGAACGCGTTACGCGCCTATGATTGGCCGGGCAATATTCGCGAGTTGCGCAATGTTTGCGAACGTCTGCTTATTTTATTTAACGGCAACAATATTAATTTAGAAAACCTGCCTCAGGAAATACGTAATACCCGCAGCAACTTCCAGCCCGACGAAAGTTTCACCCTGCCGAATAAAGGTATCCATCTACAGGAACTGGAAGCTAGCATGATCAATCAGGCCTTACAGCGAGTACAGGGTAATCAAAGCCGAGCAGCCCGGTTACTCGGGCTAACCCGTAGCACTTTGATTTATCGGATGAAGAAGTTTGCGATTCAATAACAAGCTTAACTCGTAAATAGCTTGCATCGTCTCCAACCACCAATACCATCATCAATTCGCTTCATTTAGAACAAACCGCACCGGTACATCCACCGAGGCTACGACCGCCACACCATTACGCTGTGCGGGCACAAAGCGCCATCCTCGAACAGTCTCCACTGCGGCAATATCCAACAACTTAAAACCTGAACTTACTTCAATCTCAACTTTTTTGGGCAGACCCTCAATACTGACTTCCACTTCTAGCACAACCATGCCCTGCATGCCTCGTCGCCTCGCCACACGCGGGTAAAAAGGTTTAGGGTTCGACAGATAGCTAGCATCTGAATGCGGAGGCACATAACTTTTCTGCGCAGTTACTGATGTATCATCAACCGCATCGATATTAATCATTTTACTAGCCGTTATTTCAGTGTGCTGTTCAATTATTTTAGTATCCGCTATTCGGCTTTCTGTTTTATTTTCTACCCTCGACACAGGCTTGAGCATCGGCTCTATTTTTTTTACTGTCTTCAATTTGCTAACCGGTGGGAAACTTGTTCGCGTAACCAACTTTTGTTTAGGCGGCTTAATTATTTTTTCAGTTTTTTTAATGGCGGGCGTTTTTCGAGTTTCAAGCGTAGCTTTAAATACTATATTTCTATGTCCCGATAATACAGGTTCTGAATCAGATACAGTAAAGCCCTGCAACATATAAAACATAATAACTATATGTAATATCACTGAGGCAATAACCATCTGCCAGATAATATTTGGCATTTGCCAATGAGCAAGTTGACGAATACTGCTTACAGCCATTTTACCCGCCACCAACGAATTAATCCTGTGGCAACTAGAAACAAGGCCATAATCGAAACAACATCGTTCACCCATTTCCATTGCGGGTGAATAAGCAGGCCACTATGCAGACCATCCAGAACAAAATACCAGGGCACATAATCTTGCCCTGCAATCTGTTTAGGAAGTTGAACAGGACTGCTCTTAAACCCGGCAGCAGCTAGTTTTCCAACTTTAATACCCTGCCGCGTCATCCACCAGGTATTACCCTGCCCATCAAGGGTGACGTCACTGGGCATGTGTCCCACCCCTTTGACAATCCGCCAGTTTGAGTCACCCCGTTTAACAAAATTTGGCGCACCCATACCACCAATAAACAAATAATCATCAATACGTTTCATCATCCAGATAAACGCTGATTTTTCATTAGCTTTTTTGGACGGCATTAACTGTTCTCGCTGCCAGCTCTGACCGTTATCTTCACTGGTGAATAAACCGAGCCGCGTGCCGATGCTAATTTTTTCAGGCTGTTGCGGATAGCTAACTACGTTATATATTTCATTTCCCCATGAAGCATAGCTATACACCGGGGGCTGCCATACACGAGAAATGCTAACCGATTTCATAAAACCACGAAGTCCTTCCGCATGATCCAGAAAAATACCGGTAATCGACAAATATAAAATCGGCACAAGTGTTAACACACCGATAACAGGGGCATGCAGTCGATACATTAAACGAACTCGACTCTGTTTATGTCGTTTGCTACGCGGCGTACCCTGTAAACGTTTACGTTTCCACCAACGTGGCAAGCCCCAGTACAACAGCCCTGTAATGGGTAATACTGTCATGGCAATGGCGCTAGCATCATTCCATAACATCGACCAGGGCGCAGAGAACATACCCCGACCAAAATGTAGATCACGAACAAATCGATTCAGATCGATTTTTTCTGGCAACCATTGTTGCGCTTGCAGGGGTTGTAAATTTAGCCAAATCAGATTACCGGTGTCCGTATTCACTCTGAACACACGCGTTCTATCCACCACACCTAACAACTCATTAGCCTTGCTACTTTGAGTTAAAGAATTAACAAAATGCGATCTCATTCCCCAACGATGCGCCTGAGTAGCATTACCCGTCAGCTTCCAGATGCCATCATCGGTTGCCAGCCATTTTATGGCTCCTCTAGTTATTGCATCATTAACAATCGCTTTTATTTGTGGGGTATCGTTATTCTCAAACTGCGTTTCACCCCAACTCTCTATCGAGTCAGTGCGCCACCACATACCTGTTGAACCCGCAATAATATGAACGCCATCTGTTCCAGCATCAACATGATAAAGTCGAAAAATTCCCGAACGACTTTTTTCTAACACCACATCCGATACCCAGCTTTCATCAATTCCTGATTGCCACAACCAGCGCCAGTCACGATGATCCAGAAAAAATCCGGTCGCACCTAATACCAGTAACCAGCCTCCCGCAGCCAGCCCCATCCATTGATGAAGTCGATGCGCCGTCCAACGACGGCGCATTTTTTTCTTATCTGGCATAGCTGAGGCGCTTAAAATTTGTAGTTAAGTCCAGCATACAAAGTACGCGGCATACCAGGGGCGTATTCAAATTTTTCAGGATTACCGAATCGTGTTGCAGTATATTTTGCAGTAGTCGCATAGAGTTTATCCGCCACATTCATGAGCCGCGCATAAACCCCCAGCTTTTTACTGACTGGGTAGTTAGCTCTTAAATTAATGATGTCGTGGCCAGAATATTTATAACTGTTCGCCTCATCCATCCAGTAATCTCCCAGCTTCACCCATTCGAGTTCCAGCTTGCCTTTGTTCATAAACTCAGGCCGATAGGCTAATCGGGTATTGGCAATCAACCGCGGTGCCAGTGCCATTTCATTACCGGTGAAATCACCATTCCTTGACACCCAGTCTTCGTAGGTGTGCTTGGCATAGGATGCCGCAATATCAAGTTTCAGTTTATTTGTCAGTGAACTACCGAGACCAAGCTCAATTCCCTGATGCAATGTTTCTCCCGCATTGCCTACTTCACGATTCCCCGCTGCGTTGTCGAATGTCAGAATGTCATCTTTTTTGCTCATGTAATAAAGACTAAGAGAATAGTGCACATCCGCATTATTGCCGCGCATTCCAATTTCATAGTTTTTAACTTTAACGGGTTTTAATTCGGTGGTATTAACCGATTGCCCCTGACGGAATAACTGGCCTTCCGAAGGTGCTCGAAAGGCTTCACGGTAGGAGGCAAAGCTATTGATGTTTTTATTGAACGCATAAGTTAAGCCCAACTTTGGACTTAAACGACTAAAGTCAACCGTCGCATCATCCGGGCGACGATGTTTCCCTGTATCCAGCGCAGTTAATTTATTATCATAATCATAGGACATATCATCGTACCGCAACCCCAAACTCAAGCGCAGTTTGTCGGTGGGCGACATTTCGGTATGAATATAGGGAGAGAGTCCCTGATAGGTCACATCATAATCATAAATAACACTATCGACGGTATAGTTGGTATAAATATTTCCTTCTTTAGTCGTTGTAATACTCTGCTCAAAGCGACTGCCCGGACTATGATCAACATCCAGGCCGACAATTACACGTGTCCGGTAAGGTGAAAAATCCTTACGATATTTCAACAAGATCCCGAGCGAATCATTAGCCGTTTCATAGACCACCGGATCATAGCTCAACATCCAGTTTGGCAGCATACCCATACTGTTGGAACGCAGATATGGGGTCACACTTAATAGACTATCACCGGTTTCTTTTTCATACGCCATCGACACACGCAAGGCCTCTACTTCGCGGTAGGAAATAGGTGTGTAATTCATAGTGGGATTATTATAATAATCATCTGCAAGCAGACGTGATGAACCTGCGGTCTGTTGATCAATTTTCGAACCTGTCACCACGGTTTTTAAAGTTGCACCGCTATTTAACATGCGATCCCAACGTACGCTTCCAGTCTGGCGATCATAGGCCGTGGCATCACGCCAGCCATCTGTTGTGGTTAAATTCAAATCACCACGCAAACCATCATCACCCCAGCTATTACCTGCACTTAATAACATACGTGCCCAGCCATAATTACCCGCCTCAAGATCCAGCGTTGTTTCTGCCTGTAATGGCGCAGGACGAGTTTGAACATTGATCACTGCACCAATGGCATCGCTGCCATATAGCGCCGTACCGGGGCCTTTTAATACTTCAATTCCGCCTGACTGTGGCAGGTTCACTTCGTACAGTGCATTATGGTTAAAGAAGCCCGTCGAACGAGTAGGAATGCCATCTTCAAGATAGAGATAAACTGCACCCGTGGTTATCGGTTGACGTATCGCAGTCATGTGACCTTCGCCCCCAGTCACATTCACATGCACACCGGGTATACGTTCCATAATTTCTGATGGATGAGCAGGCTTGACCTCATCAATAACACTCTCATTAATAACACCTACAGAAACAGCAGTTTCAGAAATTAACTGCGCCTCACGCGTGGCAGTCACCGTCATTTCATCAAGCATGACCGCTGGCTCCATATTTTCAGCTTCTACCGTAGACACCAAACTAACCGTTAAAACACAAATTAAAACAACAGAATTTTTCACAACGACAACTCCCCGGAAACTCTTTTTATTACAGAACAATGAATTTTATCTATATGCAAAGAGCAAGAAGTCTGCCAACATTTTACTTCAACATAATCATAAGCTTACAAATACCCAGTGGTTTTCAATGTTTTATATGGCACAGCATTGCGTGTTATCAAACTATGCCCTTCGATAGATGTACATTTTCCATCCAGTTGGGTAGCATGAATACTCGTCTTCACGACTTACACGTTATCTGAGCATTTGGGGGAGGATACGATGGAACATGGCGAAATAATTACAGAAGAAGTTTGCCGCGAGCAGCATGAATTATCGGTTGCCGATTTAGACATTAATGCGCTTTATGAATGGCTTGATCGGCCTATCACCGAAGAGGATGATGAGTTAAGCGTCTAAACTATATGCGTTGCCAGATTGGTAGTAATCACTCTGCGCAGTGAATAGTTGCAATGAGCACTCCAGCAAAACGTGATTTAACCGAGGACGGTTCTTTCAACGTAGAGAACCCCCGTCATTGTAATAGTCGATTTATAAACCACACAGCCATATTCTAATAAAGGCCGTGTGTTCAGAGAACTATATTTTAATCCCAAGCTTTTTAATTAAGTCATATAAAGTAGGTCGACTAACGCCCAGCAACTCGGCAGCGGGACCAACTTTACCACCTACATTACTTAATGCCTGTGAAATCACTTTTCTTTCGACTTCCTCACGTATCATCCTGAGGTCAAAGGTATGATTGTCAGGTGTCTCTTTTGGTTTTAACTCCAGATCTTCTACCGTAATGTGTTTAGCGTCAGTCATAATAACTGCTCGCTTAATACGATTTCGCAATTCACGCACATTGCCGGGCCAGTTATGTTGCTCCATTGCGGATATAGCATCTTTAGAAAAACCTGACAGTCGCTTTCCCTGTTCATGATTAAACATATCCAAAAATGAACGCGCAAGCAATAATACATCCCCTTGACGATCACGCAACGGTGGCATATTTATGCAGATCTCATTGATTCGATAATAAAGATCTTCGCGGAACTCTCCTGCTTCAATTTTTTTCTCCAGGTTCTGGTGTGTTGCACAAATCACTCGTACATTGACAGGAATTTCTTCTCGTCCACCTATGCGCTCAACAACACGTTCCTGCAAAAAACGTAACAATTTCCCCTGTAACGGCAATGGCAAATCGCCCATTTCATCCAGAAAAAGCGTGCCATCATTTGCATATTCTATTTTTCCAGGCGTCGTCTTGCCAGCTCCAGTGAAGGCACCTTTTTCATAACCAAACAATTCACTCTCTAGTAAATTTTCGGGTATGGCTGCACAGTTAATAGCGACAAAGCTTCCTTCTGCATGGCCACTCTTGGCATGCAAGCCTCTCGCACAAAGTTCCTTGCCGGTACCACTATCACCTAACACAAGTACGCTAGCATCCGAGGGAGCAACCTTTTCTACCATTTTACAAACGGAATACATTTGTGGACTACTTGCTATTATTCCATCTAGCGGCATTTTTTTATGTACTTCTAAAAGTCGCTGATTTTCCTCTTCAAGAGTATACACATGATAGGCACGACTAATTATCTGCCCAAGCACCTCGGGCTCTACCGGTTTCTGATAAAAATCATATGCACCACCTGAAACTGCCTTTACCGCATTTTCTCGTGCCTCGTTGCCACTAACGATTATGATTTTTGTTGAGGGCGAAATTGACAAAATTTCATCCAGGCATGCCAAGCCTTCAGTACTGCCATCCGGATCGGGCGGCAAACCTAAGTCAAGCGTGACTATTGCAGGTTTTTTCTTTTTAACTATCTCGATGGCCGTTAGACGATCACCGGCAACATTAACCTCGAAATCTTCAAAATACCAACGCAATTGCTTTTGCAGACCCAGGTCATCTTCCACAATTAATAGTTGCTTTTTTTCTACTGTAACTTTTGCCATAATTATTCATTCCATACAAATTGAATTACATCAAATTTGTTGATTTAGCTTCTCTCAATAATGGCAGATGAAGTCTAAACAAGGCACCCTTTCCAACTTCGCTTTCAACCTCAATATCGCCTCCAAGCCGTTGCAAAAACTCACGCGCCTCAAAAACACCAATACCCATTCCGGATTTTCCCTTTGTGGTTTCGAATGGCCGAAACAGACGATTACTTATAAATTCTTCATCCATACCACAGCCCGTATCTTTTATTTCAATGATTGCATGATTAATGTGTTTATGCAGTTTTATAGAAATATCCCCACTAACAGGCGTGGCATCCTGAGCATTCTGTATTATATGACTTATTACTGATGCTAGTCTGTCATGGTTAGCATATGTGATGATGTTTTTCTCAATACATATCAACTCAATATTAGGGGTGTTTCCCGCTCGTTTTCGGTTATCAACTTCTCGTTTCACTAACTCGCAAATCTCGATATTCTCTTTATCTTCATTACCGCGAACATCATCTTTTAAGTTGCTCAACAGGCGGCTCATCTTTCCAACTGAATTTTCTATTGTGCTAATTACATCATCCATAAAAAGTGGATTGTTTTTATGTTTAGTTGCATTACTAACAATCAGAGACAGTTGAGCAATCATATTTTTTAGATCATGAACCATGTAGGTTGATAATCTGTTGAAGTCATCAAAACGTCTGGCTTCAGACAAAGCCTGTGCAGCTTCATGCTGAGCAAGATAACTTGCAGCCTGACGACAGGCAATCTTCAGCAAATCCAGATCCTCCCAGTTAAAATTATGTCGCCTATTTTTGGCATGAGATAGAATAACAAAACCCAGCATTTTTCCATGCAGAGTCAAGGGCAACACTAACCACGCGCTTTGTAAGCCCCGCAACCACTCAGGAAGAGAAAAAAGACCTCGACTTCGATAAACACCTGGATTCCACTCAAATTCATCCAGATTAATAACCCAATCGTGTTCACCCATAAATTTAATGAAACCTGTATTAGCATTCTCGGAATCATATACAGCAGGCATTTTCCATCTGGCAACAGGTAAAAATATGTTATTTTCCCTTTTCATCCATAACATGCCGCCAGGACTTTCAATTATTTGTGCAATAGCCTGAATGCTTCGCGTAGGCAAGGGAATGGTTTCATCAAATGACGACAATACATAAATAAACCTTAGCCACTCATCACGGTAATCATACTTATAGTGGAAAAAGTGTTTATTTATTAGTACACGTAATTTTGCACGTAGTGTTTCAGAAAACAGTAAAAGGGCAAGAAGTATTATTGCACCAAACATAAACAGTGTTTGTGCAATGACACCCCAAGTGCCGCCATGATTTCTTACGTAATAACCGCCAATCCCAATTATTAGCAAATAAACCCCACCACCCAGTAAGGCAGTAGTGTGAAAAACCACCCGTCTAGAAACAAAGATTCCTGAAGACCAGTCAGGGTGACGAGAAATAGCTATCCCAATGACAGGAACCATTAAAGCATTAATTAAGCCTCTTGATTGCCACAGCATAATGTCAAGGCGTTGGAACAACATAGCTTCCGAATACAAATAGAAGTCATATGCATATATCCCCCCCAGCCCCAAACAGAAAAATTTGACTGCCCACATCATATCCTGTCTGGTATTTCTAAGCATTTGCTCTAGCAAAACAAGAACGGCAACTGCTTGCGCTAAATATCCAATTAACAGTGGATCAATCTTATTAGTTAAAACGGGAATGATTTGCGTAAGATGTCGATCAATTGTTAACAAAACCATCAACAAGGCAACAATATACAAGAATATTTTTGTATATCGTATGACAGGTGGCTCTGAATCTGCCGACACTGCTCGGCCTAGTACGAGAAGTAGAAACTGCTGCCAAAACAAGTTTCTAAGCACTTCAAGGATTTGATAAATTAAAAGAAGTTCAACTCGTCCTGACTGAAATACCGCAGATGCAGCCCACAAAGTAGAAATCGAGGTAGCAAGCAGGAGATATTTTTTTGATGCCTTTTCCTGCCTTCTGTCTGTTAAAAGGATACCGAGCAGAATAAGAAAAAAGGCTGCAGCTATACTATAACTTAGTAAACCAATATACATAATAAGATATTTTAAAATGCCTGCTGCAGGTTACATTAATATTAGCATTCCTTCTTTTAAATTGGTGTCTCTATCATATGACAGAGGCACCAATATTTTTCCTACTTCAAAGCTGTTTTAGGATGCCTATTACCTCTTCCCGCCCCTTAAACTTCTGTTCATTACTCAATGAGTTATTCAGGTGTATTTTAGCATTCACCTTGTCACCTGATTTGTAATAAGCCATACCCAGGTGATACTGAAATAGAGCTACTTGCGGTTGTTTATCAACAACTTTTACAAGTAACTCAACCGCCTTTGAATGCTCTCCTGTTTTATAATAGACCCAGCCAAGGGTATCTAAAAAACCAGGTTGGTTGGAATTTTCAAATTTTATAGCCAGCTCTTTAGCGCGTCGCAAACTTTCTGTATCACCTCGGACATCCGATAGAATTGCAGCCAGATTATTTGAGGCTAAGGCATCATCAGGTTTTAACTGCAAAATATTTTCATACATGTTTATGGCATCATCAAACTTTTTACTTCGCTCATACACTTGTGCCAATCTTGCATAAATGGTTGTATCATTTGGAATGATCTTTAATGCGGATTTATACGTCGCAATTGCCGAGGAAATATCATTTTTTTCCAAATAAACCTTAACCAAACTTGTATAAGGCAACGACCATTTTGGGTTTAGATTAATCGCCTCTTTAATATATTTTTCTGCCTTTGAATAATCTTTTTTGGCTAAATATACTTCTCCCAGTAACTCCTTTGGAATTGGATTTTCAGGCTTTTCTTCGATAATTTTTTCTAGTCGACTTATTGCGGAAGTATAATCCTTTGCACTCAGGTTAACCTTGATTATTGACGCAAGCGCTGGCAGCATCTTCCCTGATAGTTCAAATGCTTTTTCATATTCGCTAATAGCCTTATCGTAATTCTTAAGAGCTACATTGAAATCACCTGATTTTTGATATCCAATCGAATTTTTAGGGTGATATTTTTTAATCAACTCAATAGCACTAGCAACCATGTCTTTATCATTTAGTAAAGCGGCAATATTAAGTTTCATTTTCATTGCATCAAGGCTAGATGGTGAAACTCCCAGTGCTTTTTCTATTTCGAGATTAGCATCGTCATATTTTTTTTGGGTAATAAGATACCGCGCGTAATTCAAATATGTTTTTGGATTTTTTCCTGCAGATTCGATACTCTGCATCAATGTTTCTTTTGCTAACTCTGGTTCCTTATTAAGCATATGGGCTATTGAAAGAAACTGACTTGCTTCAACCATGTCTGGTTGATCTTTAATTACAGAGCGAAAAGCAGAAATTGCTGAAACAGGATCATTATTAGCAAGCGCAAGCTTACCTTTTATCAGTAGCGCCAGACTATCACGAGGATTTTCTTCCAAAACCTCTGTAACATACTTACTTGCCTGTTTGTACTCTTTCTGTTTCAGAGCAATCTGGGCCAGTGCCACTCTTGCCTTTAACCCTTCTGGCCCCACCCCATTCAGCTCAATGATACCTTTATAAATTGCATTTACCTGCTCAGGCCGGATTTTTTCATATAATTTCGCCTGCGCAAACTTTAAATTAAAGGCATCTGGATAATTTTGGATTGCAGTCAGCAATTCTGTCTCTGCATTTTTCACACTCTTATATTTTGCTAGAAACTCTACTAACATTAATTTTCGAGACTCGTCCTCAGCATCAAGATTAACAGCATCACGTAAAGCCATCTCTGCTTTATCATATTCTTTTATATCAATATAGAATTTCACTAATCGCTGTCTGTAACTAAAATTATCCGGCTTCAAAGCAATAATCTCATTTAATACATGTTCAGCATTGGCGCGGTCTTTTTGTATTGCATAAATACCTCCCAACTGTAATCGTAAGGCAATATCCTCTGGGTTATTTTTAACGCCTTCTTTAAGAATGGTTATTGCACTTTCAGGATTTTTATTTCTCATATGCAAATTTGACATAATAAATATTGCATCAGTTTGATTGCTGTCTTTCTCAAGTATGGAATTGGCAATAGAAATAGCCTTATCAGTTTCACCTTTTCGTGCTGAAATTAACAATTTAAGCATTTTCACGTGAGGGCTTTGTTCATCCTGCGCTACTATTTCATCAAGTTGTTCCTGTGTTTTTTCAAAATCGCCAGAAAAAAGATACAGTCGTGCAAGTTTATTGCGCGCATCAAGGTTTGAACCATCAAGTTCTACCGTTTTATAATAATGAATATATGCACCACGAAGATTTTTATTTTTCTCTTCAACTTCGCCAAACAGGTAATGTGCATCCGCAAACTTTGGATCAATTTGCAGCACATTTTTTAACTCAATTTTCGCCTTATCATAATCACCCTGCTCATAATAAGCTTTGCTCTTTTCATAATATTTCGCTTTGCGGGCATCTTCCCCACCACAATTAATGAGCATTGCTACTAGAAATACAATGCCGCTAATTTTTATAGTATTTATATTCATATATTCCCCTATAACTTTTTGTCTACAATAGAATTACAAGTTTATTAACTGAACATGAGTTTAAATAATAAGACACTCACAGCTAAAAGAGACGCCAATCCTAGAAGATTTCCTGCGTCTGATTTCTTGTTATTTATGGCAATTTCACAGCCATAAAATAAAATAACCGACTTAACAACAATATAACCCAGCTCAAGTTCAGAGCCTGAATTCTGTTGCACAATTCCTGCAACAATAACTAGTGCTACCATCAAATAATCAAATGGTGTAACTGAGAAACCAACTGACTTAGCATACCGTACAACTATAGCAACAATGAGTGCAAGAATAGCAAAAAATAGAATATCGATATAATAGAGCCACCCCTCATCAGGAATAACCTGTTGTTCCAGTAGATACACCATAATAACCGCTATGGCATATATGCCAATTCGCCTTAGGTAGGCACTAAATTCATAATTTCTTAGTAGCCATGACAATATAAGCATCAGGAAAATTACCGCTAATTCAATCTGCAGATCTGTTGAGATCTGTGTAATAAGAATGCTACCAAATAGAAAGTAGATTGGTATTGCCAATTTAAGCACTAGCAATGGTCCATCGGTAAATGTCTTCTTTTTTCTTAATGAATCAATAAAATCAGTGATTTTTGATTGTTTACCACGAGAACTCAAATTCCAGCCATTTTTTTCGGCTAGATAAAGAGCGGCAAATACTGCTACACAGATTATGACGTATAGACTCACCACCAAACTATCTGAAGCATATCTAAAATTAACGGCACAAATGACAAGCACAATTTGAACCAAATAAATAAGAATAACTGATTGATAATGATCAAAACCTAATTCAAGCAGTCGATGATGAATATGATTTTTTGACGCCCGAAACCAGTTCATTCCGTGATATATTCGTTGAACGAATACAGCAAGAATATCAACTATAGGCAGCCCAAGAATAAGCAAGGGCAAAGCCATGCTAACGGCGGTGTGTATTTTTTGAGTCAGCATAATAGTAAACACAGCGAGTGAATAGCCTAAAAACTGACTGCCTGCATCACCCATAAATATTCTGGCGGGATGATTATTAAAACGCATAAAACCAAGTATGCCTCCCACAACAGAAATCACCATAATTAATAATATTTCACTTTCTTCCTCACCAACAATGAAGGCAAGGTAGGCAAGACAGGCCAGACTCAATAAACTTTCACCTCCAGCTAGTCCATCCAGCCCATCAGAATGATTAATTGCATTAACCAATCCTACAATTGCAATAAAACTAAAAATTTTACCGGAAATCTCAGTCAATGGTGAATCAATAAAAGGGAGATGTTCAACCCAAACATCGCCCAAAAATACAACCACACCTACAGCAGCAAACTGGCCAATAAACTTTACGTAATGTCCAAGTTCGAAACTATCATCAAGCGCGCCAAACACAAAAAGAATTAACGAACCAATCAAATAGCTCAACAGAAAACCATCCAATGGTAACCAGACAATAATGGCTAGTATCGAGCCAATTACTATACCTATTCCACCCACACGAGGTATTGGCTTCAAATGAACTTTCCTCTCATCAGGAAGATCAACCATCCCAATGTGTGGTGCAAGGCGTATCATTAATGGAATCAGCACCATACTGATTACCATAGCCGTTAGTAATACAAATA
>CAZIJT010000032.1:0-22785 GCA_964539595.1 uncultured Thiohalophilus sp.
CGTCTTTGGGGGTGATCGCTATTTTTTCAAAGCCGGCATCGGCCAGCATAGCTTGCAGATCTTCAATCAGAGACGCGCCCGCCATGCAACCGGCATGCAGTTTTTTATCGTTACGCATGTCTTCCGGTAACTCTATGCTGGCAACTACATCGGAGATGGCCAGCCGCCCCTGTGGTTTTAAAATGCGGAACATATCTCGAAACACCTGAGCTTTGTTGGGTGACAGGTTAATTACACAGTTAGAGATGATAACGTCAACGCTGTTATCGGCTACTGGCAGATGTTCGATTTCGCCCAGCCGAAATTCGACATTGGTAAAACCGGCCTTGTCGGTATTATTGCGCGCCTTACTGATCATGGTTGGGGTCATATCGATGCCGATCACGTGGCCACTTTGTTTTACCTCACGGGCGGCGAGAAATACGTCAAAGCCACCGCCACTGCCCAGATCGACCACCGTATCACCGGCTTTGAGACTGGCGATGGCATGTGGGTTGCCGCAACCCAGCCCCATATCCGCGCCTTCCGGCACACTGTTCAACTCATCCTCGCTATAACCCAGACGCAGTGAGTTGAGCGTATTGATATCCAGATCGGCGGATACCCCGCAGCAGGACGATTCGACCCCGCAGCCATCGCCATTATTGCTGGCCTCGGCCACCTGGGCATAACTGTCGCGCACATGGTTTCTGATCTCATCATGCTGGCTGTGCGGTGTTTCTTTAGCCGGGGTAGTGCTACCACAGCAGCTATTTGTGGTTTTCTGATTCATGGGCGTGTCCTTTTGATTTATGATCTCAATATATAGTGACCCGAAACGATACTAATCTATTTCAGGCCGTGATGTCTGCTGGCTTATTTTTCGATTGGCAGGCCGGCTTTTTTCCATTCGGGAAAACCATCTTCCAGACGGTGCGCGGTGAGGCCTTTTTCTCGCAGACGGGCAACCGCATCAAAAGCCAGTATGCAGTGGGGGCCACGACAATAGGCGACGACCTCCTGACGGGGATCGAGTTTTTCCAGATGCTGTTCCAGTTCACTCAGTGGCACATTAACCGCGCCGGGCACATGACCGGCAGCGTATTCTTCTGGCGGGCGCACATCGATCACGGTGACCAGCCCCTTACGGGCGCGATCCAGCAGTTCGTTTGCGGGTATGGCTTCCAGATTATCCTTAATAGTGAGATAGGTTTTCACCAGCTGATCCACTTCGGCCAGATGGCGCTCGGCCACGCCACGTACGGATTCCAGCAGGCCGATAACGTCATCACCGCTCAGACTGTAGAAGACTTTCAGACCCTGTTTGCGCGAAATGACTAGCCCGGCCTGACGCAGCTGCTGTAAATGCTGGGAGGTGTTGGCGACGCTGAGACCGGAGACTTTGGCCAGCTGGTCAACGCTACGTTCACCTTGTGCCAGAAATTCTATTAATTCCAGCCGGTTAGGATTGCTCAGTGCCTTGCCCACGCGGGCGAACTGGGCAAACAGATCCTGCTTAAAATGGCCGCTTGACATATTTTGAAAATCCTCTATTCTGGTATTCAAGAGATCTATTGAATAAATGAAAACTATAATAATTTTAGCACTACTGGCGGACAGGGCAAATGCTCTCTGCTTTTTAAAGAGGATTGATGATGACAGATTTTCTATTAGCCAATGAAGTGGCCATCCGCCTCAGCTTCTTTTTTGGCATTTTCGCCCTGATGGCGGTGTGGGAATGGCTTGCGCCTCGGCGGACGTTGAGCGTGTCAAAAACCCTGCGCTGGGTTAATAATCTGGGGCTGGTTTTCCTCAATAGTTTTATTCTGCGCCTGCTGTTTCCTGCCGCCGCGGTCGGCATGGCGGCGTTTGCACAGCAACAAGGCTGGGGGCTATTTAATTACTACAGCGTGCCGGATGCGCTGGCGATCATTGTCGCGGTTATCATTATGGATTTCGTGATCTATCTTCAGCATGTGATGGTGCATGCCGTACCGCTGCTTTGGCGTTTGCATCGGGTACATCATGCCGATCTGGATTATGACGTCACCACCGGGGCGCGTTTTCATCCCCTCGAAATTATTCTTTCCATGCTGATCAAGTTCGCCACCATTTTATTACTGGGACCGTCGGTGGTTGCGGTGATCATCTTTGAAGTGACGCTTAATGCGATGGCCATGTTTAACCACGGCAATGTTGGTCTACCCAACGGGCTGGACAAATGGCTGCGATTTTTTGTGGTTACTCCGGACATGCATCGGGTGCATCACTCTATCGAAGATGACGAAGCCAACAGTAATTTTGGTTTTAATTTAAGTTGCTGGGATCGCCTGTTTGGCACTTATCGTGAACAGCCGCGTGCGGGTCATCAAGGCATGACCATCGGCATCCGTAATTTTCGTCAACCTAAACAGGTCTTATGGATCACCGGTCTGCTGAGTTTGCCGTTTATGGGCAAACTTAGTGGCTATGTGATTAATCGGCGTGAATGGCACGACGAATAGAATAAATGGGAAACATGATGAAGCAGAAATTATTACGCCTTGCCCTGTTTGCAGCCGTGATAAGCGGTATCACGCTGGTGGTGATTTACCGTGAACACCTGGATGCCGCACAACTTGAGATACTGTTAGCCGATGCCGGTGCGGCTGCGCCTTTGTTGTTTATGCTTATCTATATTATCGGCACCGTGTTCTTCCTGCCCGGTTCAGTTTTAACTTTATTGGGCGGCGCGCTATTCGGTCCCTGGTGGGGCACATTTTATAATCTTACCGGCGCGACCATCGGTGCGATGTTATCGTTTCTCGCCGCACGCTATCTGGCCTCTGACTGGGTGGCGAATAAAACCGGCGGCAGGATGAAGCAACTTATCACCGGTGTGGAAAATGAAGGCTGGCGTTTTGTTGCCTTTACCCGGCTGGTGCCGTTGTTTCCATTTAATTTATTGAACTATGCATTAGGTTTAACAAAAATTCCGTTCACACAATACAGCCTTGCGACCTACGTTTGCATGCTGCCCGGCGCAGTCGCCTATACCTATCTGGGCTATGCCGGTAAGGAAGCGATTGCCGGTGGCGAAGGCATGGTGCAGAAAATTATGCTGGCGATTGCCTTATTGGCGCTGGTGGGATTTCTGCCGCGCGTGATCAGTAAGCTGCGTAGTAAACCGATGATGGCTGTGGATGAACTCAAGCAACGTCTGCATGCGGGCGAAGATATGTTGTTACTGGATGTGCGCACAGCAGAGGACTATAACGGCGAGCAGGGACATATTGCCGGTTCACTGTTACTGCCGGTAGAGGAACTGGAACAGCGCATTAATGAGCTGGATGATTATCTGGAAAAGCCGGTCGTGACGATATGCCGCACGGATCGAAAGTCTGCAAAAGCAGCACAAATACTGGCGCAAAAAGGCTTTGCCGATGTGCATGTAGCGAAGATGGGCATGACCGACTGGCATAAACGGGGATATCAAACCGAGTAGGTAAACGCAGGGCGTTATCCGCTTGAGCAGGTGGGATTAAATTGTTGCAAAAAGTTTGGTGATTTATGGCTGTACAAACTGAAAATATTTTTACACGTAGCCCGCGTCATGTTGGTAGTGCAGAGCAGGATCTCATGCCTGCGCGTTATAGTCTGTGGGTACAAATCCTCAGTATGGCGGCCTTCACCTTAGCCTTTGTCGGCTGGTTGAATGAAACCTGGTTGATGTGGTTTGAAAATCCTATCTGGCTTAATCGCTATACCGAGTATGCGATTATTTTGGGTTTCGGGATCTGGCGCATCATAGCCGAGAAAAATGCCTATACCCGAAAACGTTTAATAATTCTGGTATTCATGGTGACGGTGTTCTGGTGGTTGATCCCCTGGCTGACACCTTTTTATGAACCCTATGTGGGATTTCTCTGGGGACAACCTGTGTTTCCTTCCCTGCATGTGCCGGGAACTATCACTTTCTTTTTGATTCTGGCAACGGTGTTCTTATTTGGACGGCGTATTATCTGCGGCTTCAACTGTCCCTGTGTTGGTGTGCGTGAAACCGTGGGCTTTGCTTTTCGGGACAGAACCCTGCGTTCCGACTGGACCTGGAAGTTGCGCCATACAAAATGGATCATCTTTATTTACTATGCCGGCGTGATGGTGGTCACTCAGTTCCCGCCCAACTCCTGGACGGTGAGTTTTGTTGGTGGTTTTTATCTGATCGTTGCGATGACCTATTTTGGCACATTTTTACTTGCCCCCATTGTCGGCAACCGCTTTTACTGTCGCTATCTTTGTCCGTATGGCGCGACCTTCGGCCTGCTTAATCATGCTGGTTTTTATGGTATCAACATGGACGTTGATAAATGCAATGATTGCCAGCGTTGCGAACAGGTATGCGATATGGGCATTCCAGTATGGCGACAGGGCAAAGATGCAGGGCGGGTGACTGCGTTGGAAGATTGCATGGGCTGTGCCCGTTGCGTGGTGTCCTGTCCGACCGATGCGCTGGAAATTCGGGATGTGCGTAATTTATTTAATAAAGCGCTGGTACAAAATGCCAGTCACTTAATGAAACGCAAGAGCAACAGTATTGTAGTTCGGGAAGACGTTAAAAATCGTCCCGCCGGTGTGCGTGTGCATGACTGGAACGAGATTGCTGAGACAACAACTCTGGCTCAGATACAGAAACAGGCCGCGCGCTGTCTGGACTGTGGCGTACCCGGTTGCAGCAATGCCTGCCCGTTGTCTAATCGTATTCCTGAATGGCTGGAAGCGGTGAGTGCTGGAAATATAAAACAGGCGGCAGAGATTTCGCATGCCACCAGCAACCTGCCGGAAGTTTGCGGGCGGCTCTGTCCGCAGCATCGTTTGTGTGAAGGTGGTTGTACCAAAGCCAAAGAAGCCGATGGCGCAGTGACTATTGGCGCAGCAGAGCGATTTATTAATGATGAAGCATTCAAACTGGGCTGGCGTCCTGCTATGCCGCTACGGCAAAAGAAAAAATCCATTGCGGTTATTGGGGCGGGACCGGCGGGGCTGGCCTGTGCTGATGAATTAAGCAAGGCGGGCTATCAGGTTAGTATTTATGACAGACAAAACACGATTGGTGGTTTGCTTCATACCGGCGTGCCCTCATTTAAATTTGATAAGTCGATACTGGATCGCCGTTACCAGATGCTGCTTGAACAGGGTGTGACGTTCAAACTGGAGAGCGAGGTGGATGAGAATCTGATGCAACAGATGTTGCAGAACAATGACGCGGTATTTCTCGGCATGGGTGCACAAACTTCTCGCCGTCTGCAAATGAATGGTGCGGAGAAAAATGGTGTGATGACGGCACTGGATTATCTAGCGGATGCCAATACAGAAACTAATAAGTTAATGATGACCGGTAAACGGGTACTGGTTCTGGGTGGCGGGGACAGTGCGATGGATTGCGCCCGGGCGGCCTTACGTCAGGGTGCAAAAAAGGTAACCGTTGTTTGTCGCGGCCACAAAGAGGATATGCGTGCTTCACCCAAGGAACGGCAGGCCGCAGAAGATGAAGGGGTTGCTTTTCTATTTCAGCATACGCCGGAAGAAATTTTGGGTGAGCAGGATATTAGTGCGGTTTGTTTCAAAACGGCAGCAGGTGAACAAGCTGTGATTGAATGTGATGCGCTGATCTGCGCGCTGGGTCAGATTAACCATTTGCCTGACTGGTTGACGCATCTTGGGGTTGATACCGATAAGGGGGGCGCTGTTCTGATCAATGATCGGGGACAGACCTCTCATCCGAAAATCTATGCCGGTGGCGATAACACGCATGGCCCGGATCTAGTGGTGACCGCGATTGCAGCCGGGAGACAGGCAGCTGAGGGTATACTTAAAAGTTTTCAGCCCGCACAGAAGATTAAAAATGCCGTAGGTTGGGCTGAGCAACGCGAACCCCAACAGGGGTAATTTTATAAAACTATAACTGTTGAGCTTCGCGGTGCTCTGCCCAACCTACATTTATTACTGGATTTATTACAAAATAGTATGAAAAAATTAATTATCATTTTATTGTTTCAATCTTTACCCGCATGGGCGCACCATACTAAAGAACACACCATGCTAATGGAAAACCCGGAACAGGTTATTGCCGCCACCCAACAGGGTGCAGAAGGTGGATGGTTCTGGTTGTTGTGGGTCGGTGTGTTCCTGTTTTTGTTATTAGGCTTTGTTCGCTGGTGGAAAGGCCGCAGATAAAATGAAGGGTGTTAAAGAAAAGAAAGTCCGCTATGTCTGGATTCCCGTTATCATCGCACTGCTTGCGATACCCGTGGGCTTTTATTATGTCAACTGGAGCAAGGGCGGTGAGGGCGCGGGGCTGTATTCACGAGACTGGTTGCCGGATGCGGTATTTGCCTACTGGAACCCGGATGATTTTTATGATTCAGTAGAAACTATGACCGGCGTATTCAAGGGTGAGGAGTGTGTGGCCTGTCATGCGGCAGTGACGCCCGGTATCGTTAACGACTGGCGCAAGAGTCGTCATTCACAGGCAAAGAAAAAAGTTTATTGCGTAGACTGTCATGGCAATGATCATCAAGATTTGCACCTGCCTACGCCGAAAATTTGTGCCGCTTGTCATACGACGCAGCATGCGGATTTTGAAGATGAAAAACGCTATGGTTTTCCCTCGCATGCACTGGCAATGGAACGGGCACTGGATGCAAAACATTTTGCTGATAAACCAAAAGCTGAAGTTACCGCTTGTTTGCAATGTCATTCGATTGCGACAAAGTGTGATTCCTGCCATACCCGCCATCGCTTTAATGCAGCAGAAGCGCGCCGCCCCGAGGCCTGTATAAGCTGTCATAGCGGCCCCCCACATCCTGATGATGAAACCTATTTTAATTCTGCCCACGGACAGCTTTATCTTAAAGAAGGTGATGACTGGGACTGGTCAAAACCGCTGCGCAAGGGCAATTATAAAGCCCCGACCTGCGCCTATTGTCATATGGATGAGGGCAGGCATCAGGTGGCAAATAAATCTATTTATAAATTTGGTATTCGGCAGGTTAATCCGCTTAGCTCCGGCAATGAAGTGAAACGTAATCAATGGGTAAAACTCTGTAGCGATTGCCACGATCCTGACTGGGCCAGAGAACAACTTTCGGCAATGGATGCAGAACGAAAACGCGCATGGAAAAAACTCTATGCGGCTGAGAACATATTAAAAGCATTGCGCAGTGGTAATCAATTACATCCCGCGGCAAAGGATCGTCCAGCTTATCCCGGTGACTCTGACAATAGTCTATTGCAACGGGAGCGGATTGGATTTTTTGATGGGCAGGCATCGGCTTTTTATAATGTCTCACCGATTGAACGGGATTATTTTGAAATGTGGTACTTCGATAATCTGGCCGCCTACAAGGGTGCGGCGCATGGTGATGCGAAATTTGTTCGCAAAGGCCATGTGGCGATGGATGCGGCACTGAAAAATATTCGTGACAAGGCTGATGCCCTGCGTGCCTTAAGTGCAGCGGAGAAGGCGGCGGGTATTAACGCGCCAGCCGAAACGTTCTGGAAGCAGGGTGAATACACCGATTACAATCGGGAGCATAACTAATGTCTGTGCCGATAATGATGTCGAGAATTGTTTTTACATGTCTGCTGTTTTTTTATTTTGGCAGCATGACCATGGCGGAGACACTGGCCGCCGGTTCTTTTGATAATGCCGCGTGCATAAGCTGCCATGAAAAACAGAATGCTGAGTTGGTCAAAGCGTGGCAGGCCAGTCTTCATGCTGGCAGTGAACAGAAGGCAGACTGTGTTAGCTGTCATGGTGACTCACATAAACAGGCGTTAATTCATGCGCGTCAGGATCAAACCTGTCTGGTCTGCCACGAAGAAAAAGAACCGGTGGCTCACAGTTATTCGACCTCCAAGCATGGCATGATCCTGAAACTTGAAAAAAAAGAATGGGACTGGACGCAGCCTTTAGCACAGGCTAATTACCGTAGCCCCGGTTGTGCATATTGCCATATGCATAACGGTGAGCATAATGTTTCAACGGCTGTGCGTAATGTAGAACTATTGGATGAAAATGTAGAAAAAGTAAATGCGGTGCAGGATGCGATGCGCGGTGTTTGCCAGGATTGTCATGCGCCACGTTATATTACTCGCTTATTTGAAAATGGCGAACGAATGCTGGATGTTGCGCGAATGAAAGTCAGGGAAGCAAGGAGCCTGTTATTACAGGCGCGAAAAACATATAGTGACAAACAACTGCAAGCTGCTGAACAGCAGTACCAAAAAATGCAGACGCACCTGACAAATGTTTATCTTGGTGTTGCCCACCAGTCACCCGATTACCAATGGTGGCATGGTCATCCGGCACTGGATGGCGATCTGCTTCGTATCAAGGGTGCGATTAGTGAGCTGGGACGAATTAAAAAAATAAAGGCATCGAAAAATAAAAAATAAGCCGTGTAATATTTTACAAGGTAATACTGTCCTGTATTTTACATAGCTAAATTAATGGCTGTTGAGCAAGAACGAAGCCCAACAAATAAAGTATTTTAAGGGGAGAGAATTCACAAATGAATATCGAACTATTGGCGGTTGCCGGTTTGGTGCTGGTTTTACTTCTGGCCTGGTCGAATGGTGCCAATGATATTTCCAAGGGTATTGCCACATTGGTGGGCAATGGCAGCGCACATGCGCGGGCGGCGGTTTTATGGGGAACCTTATGCACCACACTCGGGGGACTGGTGGCGCTACTATGGGGGGCGGCGTTAATCAAAACTTTCAGCAGTGCTTTCCTGGATGCGGGTTTCAATGTTGATTTACGTTTTATTGCCAGCACCTTGGTCGGCGCGGCGGGCTGGGTTTTTCTCGCTACCCGCTTGGGCTGGCCGGTTTCGACCACGCATGCTTTGTTGGGGGGTGTGGTAGGCGCAGTCTGGGCGGTAGCCGGTTTTGCCGGGCTGGAAATGGATGCGGTAACCCGAAAAGCGTTGTTGCCTTTATTAATCAGCCCGTTGATTGCAATTGGATTGTGTGCGGGTTTATTACTGCTGGCGCGTTATCTGGCGCGACGAGTCCCCGGCTGGACGCCGGGTTGCTGTGAGCAAAGTGAATGGCAACAGAACCCTTATGTCTGTGAGGACACTGATGAAAAGGAAGATGAGCAACAGGCAAAGCTGTCCTGGCGAGGAAAGATGTGGATTGTTTTACACTGGTTTTCCAGCGGTCTGACCAGTTTTGCCCGGGGCTTGAATGATGTGCCGAAAATTGCTGCCTTTCTAATTTTGATTGCCTCATTATCACCCGCGTTGCGCCAACAATTGGGAAGCGGCAGCAGCGGCCCGATTATTCTGGTCACACTGGTAATGGCGGCAGGTTCCCTGCTGGGGGGATTCCGGGTCTTAAATGTGTTGGCACACCGGGTAGTGCCATTGGATGCTTCTCAGGGACTGACGGCCAACGTGGGCACGTCGATGCTGGTGTTGCTGGCTTCACCACTCGGGATTCCGGTATCGACGACCCATGTCAGCACCGGTTCGTTGCTCGGGGTGCGCTGGTATGATCGGGTAAAACCCAATGAGGGCGATGCCCTGAAAACTATTCTTTTTGCCTGGCTGGTAACGCTGCCAGTTGCTGCCGGACTTGCCGTAGTGGCGGCCAATATTTTGTAATGGCAACCGCTACTGTTTGCGGTGGGGAATGACAAGCAACAGAGAGTAAATTTCTCTGCCGCAAGCGGATGGGGTAGAAACTGCACTTATGAGGACAATTCGCTGCAAGTAGCGGGGAATTAAACTCAAAGAGGTTAAAAGGATATTCCCAGAGTAAATTCAGGATAGGTATCTGAGCAGGAAGTATAGATACTTGTGGTGCAGTCGCTGTAATTTATAAATACCGCGCCCGCACCCAGATAAACATTGGAACCGGTATTAATGTAGGCTCCTAGACGGTAACCGGTTGCGCTTAAATCATCTAGATTTTCAATATAGGTTTTGCGGTAAAAGGCACCAATATACGGGCTGATGCTGGAGCTGTTGCGGAAGACATAGCGTAGAGAAGGACTGATTTGATTAATGCTCGGTGTTCCCCCCATCCAGGTTTCAGCATCAATACCCAGCTCCAGACCATCGATAACGTAGTAGCCAAAACCAAGTCCCAGAATCGTATAATTGTCACCGAATGCCCGGCCTGAACCAAGAAGAATGGTGCCGCGTTTTGAACCTTTTGAAAACGGATCGGCACTGATCGGCAGGGAAAAGCTGACTAGTAGAATAGTGATAAGTGGGAGCAGGAATGATTTTGATCGTTGAGGTCGCATAATATAACTCGTTCAGTAATTTTGTTGAACGGTAACATTGTCGGGGCGCTGTCGCAATAGTAGCCGGGCTTTGCTGCTCAGATGTGCACTAATTGAAATTCAGTTTGCTGTGACTTGATGTGGCAGGTGAAGTAAGGATTTCCCAGTCATTGTCTTTCAACCAGGCTTCAAGTTTTGAAGCGGGAAGAGGGGGGGTGAAGAAATAGCCCTGGGCGCAGTCACAAGATAATTTTTTCAGTAAATTTAATGCCTCAATCGTTTCGACACCTTCAGCAATAACCTGATAACCAAGATTATGTGCCAGGTCGATGGTAGAACGCACAATAACTTCATTGTTTTTATTGGTGTTTAAATCCATTACAAAGGAACGATCAATTTTTAGCTTGCTGACAGGCAAACTGGTCAGGTAAGAAAGTGATGACATGCCAGTACCAAAATCGTCAATGGACAAAGGGATGCCCAGTTTAGACAGCTGTTTAAAAATAGTGCTGGCACAATTCACATCATGCATGACGGCATTTTCAGTTAGCTCCAGCTCAAGCATACCGGCGGGTAGATTGTATTGGTTGAGTTTGTCTTCTATCCATTTCGGTAGTGACGTGTTATGTAGATTGCGCGCGGAAAGATTGATCGCAGTTTTTAAATTTATGCCAGACTTGCGCCATTCACAACACTGTATGATGGCCGCTTCGATAACACTGTATGTGAGTGAGTCAATTAGACCATTTTGTTCAGCGATACCGATAAATTTATCGGGAGGAATTAGTCCATGTGTTGGGTGTTGCCAGCGAACCAGTGCCTCTACGCCGTTTATCCTGCCCGTTGGAATATCAATCTTTGGTTGGTAATAAAGGACTAACTGGTGCTCATCAATAGCCTGACGCAACTCTCTTGCCAAAGTAAACCGTTGTATCGTATATGAGTCATGTTCCTCATCATAGATACTAAAGCCAGTATTATTCTGCTTTGCCTGATACATGGCGATATCGGCATATTTCAGCAGACTCTCCAGATCCTTACCATGTTGTGGAAACATGGCAATACCGATACTGGAAGTGGTCGTTATTTTCATTTGGTTAATATTAAAAGGCTTGTCCAGTAGCTGTGATATTCTTTCGACACAGGCAACGGCTTTTTCAGCATCGGTATTCGGCAGCAGCAGAGCAAACTCATCTCCGCCCAGACGTGCGACAGTATCACTCTCTCGTAAGGTGGCAGATATTCGCCGACCAAGTTGCAGCAGTAACTTATCGCCAGTGTGATGTCCAAGGGTGTCGTTAATTTCTTTAAATCGATCAAGATCCATGACTAGCAGTGCCAGGCTTTGATTTTGGAGTGCGGCTGTCGTCAGCGCTTTTTCAGTTCGTTGTTGCAGTAATGCACGATTGGGTAGCTGAGTAAGATCATCATGTGAAGCACGATACTGAAGCTCGCTGTTATGTTCATGAATGCGTTTGGAAATCATGGATGCCAGTAGCAGGGCTGCCCACACCGCCATCCAGATAATGACAAGTCCCGCAATAATAAGGCGAACCATCACTGTTTTAATCAGCGGCGTGTCTGCTATCTTGGGTTTGTGAATGATTAATAGTTCGACATTACCCTGTTGTAGAGGTGCGGAAGCCCAGGGATAGTTCTCACCGTTTATTGTCAGGTAACCGCTTCGAGGAAAAAGTTTTGGTGCGCCAATTTGAGCCAGTTTTGTACTGAGCTGAGAGATCGGGGGTAGAATTTCCGCATCGGAGATAATGTCACCTGCTTTATTACGCATTATCATGATATAGGTGTGGGGCATGTGTGTTCTTACCAGAAATTTGAAATTGTCATCTCTGATTTTTTGATCGATAGACTGATCTGATAAGGCATAAGCGATTTCCTGAATCTCGGTGTGCAGCACGGCAACTTCTTTGAGGATTTCGGCTTCTTTGCTGATGTAATAGGCGATGCTGCCAAATAGCAGCAAGACAGCGAGAGCAATGCTAAGAATGGCGGCAAGGAAGCGGTTGCGAATATTCATTTTATTTGAGTTTTAACCCTATGGATTTTATGCTCCGCAGCATGCAGGCTGCGAAGTATCCTTGCAGGTGTGGCTTCAGCTGCACCTGTTCGCCTCATGGTGTCCGCGAAGTAGAAGGCGAACTTACCGCTACCTCCCCCGCACGCTTGCGGCGGGGGAGTTTTTTTCTCATAGTGTTTTGCTAGGCAAAACTGGATACAGTTTTCTAGACACTTATTCCTGATTATTAGTATCAGAAATAGTATCGACTATCGGGAGGGGGAACTTTAGGAAATCACCTCTAGTGGGCGTTTAAACTGAAGGGATCATAAGAATATATTGAATTGCTTAACCTTGTTGGATTTAATTCCCCGCTGCTTGCAGCTTCAACTGTGCCTGTTCGCCTGAAGGCGAACTTACTACTAATACTCTGCTCATTTGCGGCGGGGTAGTTTATTTGAGGGGGTGGATAACTTGTTTGCGTTAGATCGCATGTTTGAGTTGATGCTTGGAGCGCATGGTGTAAGGCTTGAGCTCCTTTGGCAGATCCACGAACTCACTCAGGAATATGATCACCTTGGCATCGGGGCTAGTGGCGATGTCCTTAAGTTGGGCGACGATTTTCCTGTCATCCATTGCATAGTTGAAGTCACGGAGGATATAAATGCCGAAATGGCGCGTGTTCTCGATATGTTCGAGCTGTTCTCGGGCGGTTTGGGTGCGAGGAATAATGATATGAGCGGCACCTAGCCGGTGCATGCCGGCATTAGGCTGACTCATGTAGAAGGCTTTGTTGCTGAAACGGCTTAATTGGGTAAATAGATCAAGCACCCGATCAGTGTCATAGGTCTCCATGGTGACCAGACGGTATTTTGATTCGAGTATTTTTTCCAGTTGTCCGAGGTAGTCCATAAGGTGCGGTCTGCTATATCTAAGGGAATTACTTTTAGTATAGCGGCTTTCACCTGTTGCTATGGTGTTTCCGCGTGATGCAGTTCAAATAATCCCGGCTTGAGCCGGGCTAAAATCTGACTCAAGCTGTTTTCACCAGTGACTGGAAACTAACAACCTGATTACGCCCGGCTTCCTTGGCATGATAGAGCGCCTTGTCAGCCTTATCGAATAACGATTCCACCGTATCACTGGCGGTCAGGCTGGCTGAACCCAGGCTGGCGGTCAGGGGAATTTCACTCGAGTTACCAGTGAGGGAATGACAGTGGAAGCTAAAGCTTTCGATAGCGCGATGAATGCGATTGGCGGCGGCACGGGCGCTACGACCATCGGTGCCAGTCAGTAGCACCACGAATTCTTCACCGCCATAGCGGAAGACAATGTCACTGGTACGTAGATTGTCGTCAATACATTTGGCAAAGGCCTTGAGAATTTCATCACCCGCACTATGGCCATACTTGTCGTTAATTTTTTTAAAATGATCAATGTCAGCGACGATCAGCGATAGCGGCGTTTTATTGCGGTGCGCCAGACTGATTTCACGCGCCATGGTTTGATCCAGTGATGCGCGGTTTTTAATCCCGGTGAGGGGATCAAACTGGGCAGATTTTACCGCCTGCTGATACCAGATAGCATTACGCAGAGGGTAGATTAGCTGGGAGAGCAGGCTTTCCAGTTGTTCCATTTCCTGCTGGGCAAAGCGGTGACTGCGACTGAATTCCAGTTCGCCTAGAAACTCACCGGCAAGTTTCAGCCGGTAGGAACAGGTATGCCGTTTTTTCTTGCCAAATTTATATTCGAGCAGGAGCGGGGTATATTCAAAATGCACGCCGTCAAATTCTGTTTTTTCCTGCAGAGCATCAAGAAAGAATCCCAGAATGGTTTCAATTTCAAGTGACGTTTGCAGTAGCCCGGCTAGTTTTAGCGTATGCTGCAGCTCTGCTGGGGCGATGCCCAGTTGCTCAGCGTTGGCGACATGTGCCGCTATTGGTTGTTCCTGCTTGTTAGGATATGTATAAACTGCCATAGCCATGAACCCTTGTTTTTTAGACAATGAATAATATGCGATTTGTGTGCCAAGTAACTGAAAATAAAATATCCCTATAAAAACAATAAGATAGAAGTTCTAGCATTTAGATTATCAGCAATGGTCAAAAATATGGCGTATCGGAAGCCTTAATTTGCACTTGTTTTGTCTGGAACTATTTACCGTGATTACCGACTTACTCTATATATATCGATCCTGATTCCTACAGGAGGTTAGCCATGTTAATAAAATCTGCCGTACTGCTACTGGCATTTTGTCTCAGTTTTAACCCTCTCGTGGTTAGCGCGGCGGAAACTGTGACCCAGGCCGAGATGGATGCGGGATTGGTGAACCCTGGCTATGTTGAGAAGCCTGCCTGGTTCAAGAATTCTTTTCTTGATATTCGTGAAGACATTAATGAGGCCGCTGAAAATGGGCGGCGAGTGATGCTCTACTTCTATCAGGATGGCTGTCCTTATTGTGCGAAACTGATACAGGATAATTATACTCAGCGTCAGATCGTCGAGAAGACACGCAAATATTTCGATGTGATCGCGATCAACATATGGGGTGATCGGGAAGTGACCGATCTTGCCGGTAACACGGTCACGGAAAAACAGTTCGCCAAAGCCGCGCGAGTTATGTTTACCCCTACACTGTTGCTGTTGACAGAAAATGCGCAAGTGGCATTGCGCATCAATGGCTATTTTGCACCCTATAAACTGGAGGCTGCACTTGACTATGCTGGCCAGAAAATGGAAACCCAGCTCGGTTTTAACGATTACCTGCAAAAGCTTGCCGCACAACCGGCAACCGGCAAATTACATGCGGAAGATTATTTCCTCAAACCGCCGTATAACCTGCAAAGCCTTAACAGTGGCAGCAAGCCGCTGTTGCTACTGTTTGAACAGAAGCAATGCCGTGACTGTGATGAGTTACATAATGATCTTTTTAAACGTAAAGAAAGCCGGGCACAGTTAAAACGATTTAATATCGTACGTCTGGATGGCTGGAGTAATATGGCGGTGATTGATTTCATGGGTAAAAAAACCACGGCCAAAAAACTGGCGAAGACGCTGGATGTTAAATATATACCCAGCATGGTTTTCTATGATGGCGGCAAGGAGGTGATTCGTACCGAAGCCTGGCTGAAATCATTCCACATTCAATCAGTGATGGACTACGTAGCCTCGGGTGCGTATAAAACTGAAACAGAATTCCAACGCTATATTTCTGATCGCGCAGCCGATCTTGAAGCGCAGGGCGTACATGTGGATATCTGGAAGTAAATGCTGCGGCAGATGGTGGGCGGTGCTTACCCTACTCAGTAATTCCAACACTCCAGTAGGGTGGGCACTGCCCACCACATACCATTAACGCACCGAAAAAATTTCCCCCGTATGTGGCTTGCTGTCCGCGCCCATTAAATACAAATAGGCTGACATAATATCTTCTGGCATAGGTAGCAAGCTGGCATCTTCTGCCGGATAAGCCAGTCGCCGCATGCGTGTACGTACTGCGCCGGGGTCGATACTGTTAGAACGAATATTAGTATGATTCTCTACTTCGTCAGCCAGAATCTGCATCAGGTTGTCACAACCGGCCTTGGTTACCCCATAAGCGCCCCAGTAAGCGCGGCCATGATGGGCTACCCCGGAAGAGGTGAAAATGACGGATGCATCAGCAGATTTTTTTAATAGCGGCAGGCAGGCATGTGTCAGCAGGAAGGGTGCAGTAAGGTTAACCTGCATTAGTCGCGCCCATATTTTCAGATCGTATTGTTCCAGCGGCATCAGTGAGTCCAGTCGTGCGGCATTATGTAGCAAGCCATCGAGGCTGGAAAATTCCTTGTTAATACTATCCGCGAGTTCATAGTAGTCATTATCGCTGGCACCTTCGAGATCCATTGGATAGATAGCGGGTTGCGGATGACCGGCATCGACGATTTGATCATAAACAGTTTCCAGTTTTTTCACTGTACGGCCTAGCATAATTACACTCGCGCCATGCGCTGCGTAGCAGCGTGCTGCTTCCGCGCCAATGCCATCACCTGCGCCAGTGATTAGAATCGTTTTGGCTTTGAGAAGATTGGCGGCGGGCTGGTAATTTTCTGGAATCTGTTTCAACATGAATGAACTCGTCAGTTTAAAGATGAATGATGGATTTGTTTCTCAATCAGAGTGGCGCATTGTACACCACTTCGCACTGCACCTTCGAGAGTTGCGGGATAGCCATTGTTGGTGTAGTCCCCCGCCAGCCATAAACCATTTACCGAGGTTTTATTTTCGGGACGAAGTCTATTGATGCCAACCTGACTTGAAAAGGTAGCGCGTTTTTCCCGGATGACAAAGTGTGTTTCCGGCGCTGGCCAATGAGGAAAGAGCTGCGCCAGTTCGGCAGAAATTATATTTCCCAGTGCGTCTTTGGATTTATCCATGTGTGAGCCGCGGCTGCTGATAACCACAGCGATCAGGCCGGGCTGATCGCAATAGCGACGATCAAAAATCCACTGGCCGCAGCCATCGATCAACCCCTGCATGGCTTGAGGTAGTTGTACTTCGGGCGCGTATTGCAGATAAACCGTGGTGACAGGTTCGAATGCAAATTGACTGAGTTTTGTATGTAAGGAGCCAAGCTCATTGTGCCCTTGAACAAGGCTGAGTGTTGCCGAAATTGAGGTTGCCAGAATCAGATGTTTTGCAGGAATCAATGCATCATCAACATAGACACCCTGAATGTTTCCATTCACAATTTTCAGTGATGATGCACGCATGCCCAGATGCACATGGCCGCCGTGTTGTTCAATGTAATGCATGGCCGGTTCTGGAAAAAGCGCGCCGAGATTTTTAAGTGGAAATAGTAGATCAGCATCTTCTCGATGCTTGAGGAAAGCATCACTTAATACGCGTAAAAAAATAGTTGCCGAAGCTTCATTTAGCGGCGTGTTCATAATCGCCAGACACAGAGGTTCCCAAAAGGTTTCTCGTAGTCGGTCGGTTTGTTTTTGCTGTAATAATAATTCAGCAACGCTGATGTCCGTTGTATGCTTTAATTTTAATAATAATTTACCGCTGCGTAAGCTACTTGCAAAGCGCAAGGCAGAGAACCGATCTAGCATCGATAGCCCCGAAGCCGTGAGAAGGGCAAACAACAAATGTAAGGGGGCGGGTAGTGCGGGTGCTTTTAACTTTAGGCCATGACCATGCAAGCTGTGCATATTCATGTTTAGCGGCTGACGCATCAGGTTTTGCGGGATGTTCTCACCAATGTCATCCAGTAGTTCGAGAATGCTATGATAAGCACCGATTAACAAATGCTGGCCATTATCCACGTTGTTAATTTTATTCGGGCTGGTTTCAATCGACACCCGCCGTGCGCGCCCACCTAACTGGCGAGCAGACTCTAACAGAGTAACAGCACGCCCCTGTTGTGTGAGCTTGACCGCTGTTGCCAGTCCTGCCCAGCCGCCACCGATAATCATAATGGCGGGTATGTTGTTGGTGGCGGTTTTACTCATGGCCTGGACCATAGCTGCGTTCCTGCCACCAGGTTCGTGATGCCAGCCAGAGTTTGTGTATTGCCGACAGGCGAGTGCGGCGATTGAAGACTGGGAAATGATTTTTTTCTAATTTTTCCAGTAGCGCATAATAAATTGCGGCCATGATCAAGCCGCAACGTTGGTGGTAACGATCCTGCTCAGGCAGATGTGCCAGTGCGCGTTGGTAATAGTGTTTGGCGCGTTCATATTCGAACTGCATGAGACGCTGAAAATGTTCTGAATTATTACCCGTAAGTATATCGTTTTCTGTTACTGAAAAACGTTGTAAGTCTTCTAAAGGAAGATAGATGCGTCCACGTTGTGCATCCTCGTGTACGTCGCGCAGAATATTGGTGAGTTGAAAAGCCGTGCCCAGGTCGCGTGCGTATTTCAGCGTTTGTCTATTTTGGTAACCAAAAATTTCTGCCGCCATCAGGCCAACCACGCTGGCCGCCCGGTAACAATAAAGACTTAGGGTTTTAAAACTGTCATAGCGATGTTGATTAAGATCCATTTCCATACCATCGATAATCTCCAGAAAATATTCCTGTGGCAGATCGAATTTCTCAAGCACAGATGTAAGTGCGCGAGTGACAGGATGTTGAGCTGTGGATTCAAACAGACGGCTAATTTCCTCGCGCCACCATTGCAGCTTGACGAGTTTGATCTGAACGTCGCCGGGGTTATCGACAACATCATCGACTTCACGGCAAAAAGCGTAGAGGGCAATAATCGCTTTGCGCTGATCCTCGGCCAGTGCCATAAAACTGTAATAAAAACTCGAACCACTGCTGGCGGCTTTATCCTGACAGTATTGTTCGGGAGTCATGAAAAAATAGTTGTGAATATCATAGGAAATTAATTATTGCAGTCATCGAGAGGCTTATCAAATGTAGGTTGAGAATTCAGAGGGTTCAGGTGTCGGAGTCAACATTTGATACTCTTAAGTCGTAAACTTTTGTGTCATGTTGACTCTGACACCTGATCTTATTCAAGAACGTTGCCGACGGTGGGTCTGTTTTTTTCGGGATATTTTCTTGCGCCGTGTATTTTTAGTTTTTGTGATGTTTCTTTCAGAGTTATTACTCTCACCGGTTCCCTGTGGTTGCCAACTCGGCACTAGATGCCGTTTACCGTTGCCAATCAAATCTGTCCGTCCCATTTTTTTTAAGGTTTCGCGTAGTAGTGGCCAGTTGTTGGCATCGTGATAACGCAAAAAAGCTTTGTGCAGGCGACGTTGTTTAATGCCTTTGGGACTGCTGATGTCTTCTGATTGACGATCAACTTTACGCAGCGGATTCTTGCCGGTGTGATACATGGCTGAGGCGATGGCCAGTGGTGTGGGTAGAAAGCCCTGCACCTGATCCAGACGAAAGCCATTTTGTTTTAACCACAGGGCAAGCTGGAGCATGTCCTCATCAGTGGTGCCGGGGTGGGCGGAAATAAAATAGGGAATCAGGTACTGCTCTTTGCCAGCCTCGGCAGAATATTTCTCAAACATCTGTTTGAACTTGCTGTAGACGCCGATCCCCGGTTTCATCATTTTGCTCAAGGGGCCGGACTCGGTGTGTTCAGGAGCGATTTTTAGATAGCCGCCGACATGATGGCTGACCAGTTCTTTTACATATTCGGGTGATTGTATTGCCAGATCGTAACGCAGGCCGGAGGCGATCAAAATACGTTTTATGCCGGGCACTTTGCGTGCGCGTCGATAGAGTTTAATCAAAGGGCGGTGATCGGTACCCATGTTGGTGCAGATGTCAGGGTAGACACAGGATAGCCGTCGGCAGGCGGATTCGATTTTTTCTGACTTGCATTTGAGTCGGTACATATTGGCGGTGGGACCGCCTAAATCAGAAATGCTGCCAGTGAAGCCCGGCACGTTATCGCGGATGGATTCGATTTCTTCGATGATGGAATCTTCACTGCGGCTTTGAATAATGCGGCCTTCGTGTTCGGTAATGGAGCAGAAAGTACAGCCGCCGAAGCAGCCGCGCATGATGTTGATGGAAAAACGGATCATCTCCCAGGCGGGCAGTTTGGCCTTGCCGTAGGCCGGGTGTGGCTTGCGGGTGTAGGGAAACTGATACAACCTATCCAGCTCGGGTGTACTTAAAGGAAGCGGTGGTGGGTTGAGCCAGACATCACGTTTGCCGTGTCGTTGCATCAATGCGCGGGCATTGCCGGGATTGGTTTCCAGATGAAATACGCGCGAGGCATGGGCATAGTAAACCCGATCTTCGAGCACCTGATCATAAGAGGGCAGGCGAATCACGGTTTTGCTGCGATCCAGTTTGCGTGTGCGCGGTGTGAAGTGCACGATGTTGCTGGCGTTGTCGGGTTTTGCGGCGCAATCAGGTTTCTCTGCATAGGGATCAGGATGGGCTTCGATGCGTCCGGGTTGATCAAGATCGGTGGAGTCGATCACCGACCAGCCTTCAGGAATATCGGTGCGCATAAAGGCGCTGCCGCGAATGTCACGAATGTCGGCAATTTTTTCGCCGTTAGCCAAACGGTGTGCGAGTTCAACAATCGCGCGTTCAGCATTGCCAAAGAGCAGCATGTCGGCTTTGGAGTCAGGCAGGATTGAGCGCCGGACTTTTTCCGACCAGTAATCAAAGTGGGCAATGCGCCGCAGGCTGGCTTCGATACCGCCGATAATGACGGGTACGCCTTTGCAGGCTTCGCGTACCTTTTGTGCGTACACCACCACTGAACGATCCGGACGTTTGCCCTCAGCCGCATCCGGGGTATAGGCATCATCGTGGCGAATACGCCGATCCGAGGTATAACGGTTGACCATTGAATCCATGTTGCCAGCGGTAATGCCGAAAAACAGATTGGGCTTGCCCAGTTTCATAAATTCAGCTGTATTGCGCCAGTCGGGCTGGGCGATGATGCCGACCCGGAAGCCCTGTGCTTCGAGCAGGCGGCCAATCAGCGCCATGCCAAAGCTGGGATGATCCACATAGGCATCGCCGGTGACTAAAATAATGTCGCAGGAATCCCAGCCCAGTGCGTCCATATCTTCGCGTGACATGGGCAATACTGGGGCGACGCCGAAGCGTTTGGCCCAGTAGGGACGGCGGGAAAAAAGATCAGCGGCTTTTTGCATGGGTATTATCAGACTTGGCAGACAGGTCTATTTTACACGGAAACCCGCAACAGTGCTTTAACGGTAATTTTCAGCAGATCAATCTTGCCCAGTCGCGGGCGTTGGAATACATCACCGTCATGCTGGGTGAGTTTATCCAGCACACTCGCACCGCCGTGAATGATCATGCGCAGCTCCAGTCCGAAGCGACCACGCAGCCGGTTTCCCAGTGGTGCGCCCTGTTGCAGCAGGGCATGGGTGCGTTGAAACTGCTGGTTCATTAATGCCTGCATCGCTGTATCACTGCGCACCTGTTGCAGATGATCTTCCGTGATCTCGAATTGTTGCATCTCATCCAATGGCAAATAGATGCGTCCCTGTTCATGGTAGTCCTGTTGCAAGTCCTGATAAAAATTGATCAGTTGCAATGCCGAGCAGATAGCATCGGCGTGGATCAAGTTTTCCGGGCTGGCGGCATGGTTCAAATGCAGTAACAACCGGCCAACTGGATTGGCAGAATACTGGCAATAATTTAAAACTTCTGAAAAGTTAGCAAAGCGGGTTTTATCCACGTCCATTTTAAAAGCCGTGAGTAGATCGTGAAACAGGCCGAGGGGCAGGGCGTATTTTTTGATAACATCAGCCAACGCAATAAAAACCGGATCCTCGACCGCTTCTGCCTTTTCTATTGCTTGTAGTTTGTCTGTGTAATCGTCGAGCTTTGCATGGCGTTGCGCCTTGCTCATATTACCCTCATCGGCAAAATCATCAGCCCTGCGGGCGAAGGCGTAGATCACGCTGATTGGTCGGCGCAGTTTTTTCGGCAACAGCTGAGAGGCGACCGGAAAATTCTCATAGTGAGAGGCGGCCATCGATTGGCAATGCTGATAGGCTTGTTCAAGAGCAGACATCTGCCTATCATAGGCTGACAGGTAGTTAACTGCCATATCTGGATGAAAAAATGAAACGACTTAAAATGCTGGTGCTGGGATTATTGCTTGGGCTGTGTGTGGGACTTTGGTTTGGGGTGAATCTCGGCAAAGGCCAACCGCTGTACAGCAATCCTTTTGATAGTGATAGATTGCAGAAAGAGGCAAAACGTACCGCCAATGAAATGGTGGATGATACCAAGCGTGCGTTGCGCAAGTCGCTGGATTAGGCGAATCTACGGCAGGCTCAGTGAGAGAGAAGTCGAATATAACTCACCAGTGCCTCGACATCGGACTGGCTAAGAATACCGCGCCAGGCTGGCATATACTCGCTTTTGCCATCAAGAATGCTTTTCATTAGTTGTTTATTACTGAGGTCGTTGGTCTCGTTGGGATTGGTGTGATCCATCGGCGTGATTCCCATGAGCTCGGTCATGATGCCGTCGCCATCACCTTCTACACCATGACAGACATGGCAATATTGTTGGTAGAGCTGTAGACCGACTTTGGGATCACCCATTAATTCATGTCGGCTATTACCTAAAAAGCGCAGATATGCGATCAATGATTTGATCTGATGTTCAGTAAAGATATTTTTCCATTCTGGCATGGCATCACTGAGCAGGTTATGACGATCACGTCCGGTGATCGTCTGCCGACCTTCGCCACTTATTATTTTCATAAGAATGGTGTCACTTCGGGAGCGGACAGTGGTGGTTAGATCAGCGGGATCGATCTTCATGGCTTTTGCGAGAGGCCCCGCTCCCTTGCCATCGGTTCCGTGGCACAACTGGCAATAGGAAACATACAACCTTCTTCCCTCATAGGCGGGGGGCGGATTAGCGGCTGCTTTCTGGCTGCTTACTATCAGCAGGGTAAGCAGGGTCACGATATAAAGGGTATTTTTCATGGCATTCTCAATTTAATCTCTACGGGTTAAATTCCCCGCTGCTTGCAGCGAAGCAACATCGTAG
>CAZIJT010000033.1:0-22362 GCA_964539595.1 uncultured Thiohalophilus sp.
TGGTATGTGTACATGCTTTGTTGCAGTGATAATTCCTATTACACCGGTATTACCAAAGATCTTCAACGTCGTTTACAGCAACACAATCATGGTTCTGATGGCGCTAAATATACCCGTGCCCGACGCCCGGTAAAGCTGGTTTACCAGGAACCACAGCATGATCATTCTTCTGCACTAAAACGAGAGCTGGAAATAAAGCGACTTAAAGCCCCCGCCAAACGCGCGCTGGTGATGGACAAACAAACCGCCGAATAAGCTCATTCAATACGCTGGCCAGCCAGCTTTGTTACCTGCGTTTCAAGTTCATCTGTATCAATCGGGTAAGACAGCGTAATGCAGCCTGGAAAACGATCCGTCAGGCGTTGCAGCTGATGTTCAAATTCTTTTTCAAAAAATATAATGATTTCAGTCTCCGGCATTTTTTGCAAAACCGCCATCAATGACTCCAGGCTGCTGGTTCGATCTCTGAAATCTGACTGGTAATTGAACTCGGCAACAACCGCTGCCGGGCGCAGTTTTTTTAGTTCACGTATTGCCTTGCGAACAGTATGGATTTGTGTTGTTTTAAAACCCGCCCCACGATAAATACTTGAAAAATCAGGGTAGCCCCCCCATTCCATAATCATTAACAATTCGGGTTGAAGGTATTCATCGACCATAATAATTTGCCATTGTTTCGCACGCGCTGAGTGCCATAGTATAATCAACCTTGCGTAGCGAATAACTGCAGATAACATCAGCCACTCGAGAATAAACACAGGAATATAATTATGCCCTATTTTGTCTACAAAATTTCACCGGCGGTCACTAATTTAGTGAAGAACCTTGACATGCTACAGGACTTTGAAGCCTATAAAGAAGCTAAAAATCTGGTTAAAAGCGAACGCAGTAAACTTGCTGCCGAAGATAAAACCATTTACAAAATTATTTTTGCCGACAACGCCCTGCAGGCGGAAGAACAGTTAATGGAAAAACGCGAAGCCCCTATTGTGCTGGAATGGGAAAAATAACTTTGCTGACTGAATAGACTGGCAGAAAATTCGAAGCATGGACGAAGATCAATATCGCTCGATCTACCACTCGGTTAACGAGCATAAGTGTGTGTTTGAAAAAGCCATCAACACACGTCACTGCAATTGCAGCATTTGTCGACGCTTCAACCTCGCTGATCGAGAGGGTATTGCCTGCACCTCAGCAAGTCGATCTAATCACTGTCTAACCTTACTCCAACAGTTGCGTGAAAATGCCAGCTTTGCCCTGCATATCACCCACGTTGACGGGCAGCTTCCTCATGCGAATGAAATCAAGGTACAGGCTGGGGGCTTATCTGGACTCGGCGATGTCATATTAAAAGAAGATCCGACTGCACCAGACATGAGTGACATCAACAGCCTGTTAACAGCCGCTGAGCTTCGCTTCGGAATAATTGAAAATTTTCCTTACACTGATATCGTCAAGGCGATCAGCCGTTTTAAAGGCCGCCAACGTCGTAAGCGGTAAAATAGTGAGGCGCAGGCAGCCCCCAGATTTTTCAGGATGAAAACCAGTCAAAGGTGCAATCCAGATGACCTCGCACTTGCAGCAGTCCGCGCAAACCATCTTCACAAATCACCACTATCGGTGGACGTTTCACAAAGTGCTTATTGCACTTTTTCATCCAGATCATAGCCATTTGCTTATTGTGTGGATAGCTGGTTCGCAAGGCTTCAAAAATCCCGACAATGTGCTCAAGCCGCTCAAAAACGTCTATCGTCTGTGGAAAGGGCTGTCCGTCCCGATATTTTCGTAACGCCCGGGTCGGAGTTTTTTCAGGCAGATTCAAAACATTCATTTGCTCTGCCGCACTCAGTCCCCAGTCATCCAAGATGGTCATAATGGATCGTGTCAGTGCGCTGTAATCCTCTGCACTCATCTCATTCATCATTTTTTCATTCATAACAGTATCTGTATTAAAATCTACTAACGAGGAATAAATAATGGATAGCCGCTACCGAGAAGCCTGGAACTTATAAAGTAAAAATAGAAAATGATGACACCAGGTTCGCGCCATAGTTATAGTCGCGACAATAATGGCTTCAGTGCTTGTGCTTCGACTGGAAGGGATATTGTAGAATATTAACTGATTCAGTAATATCTTCCCGCTCTTCTTCATGCAAGCGGATAAAATTCAACTCAAAGGAGGCAATGACAATCACATCGCCCAACTGCAAAGCATGCAGATCAATCCGTTTCTCACCATTAAATGTCCCGTTCTTACTATTCATATCCTGTATGAATATTTCCTGATCATTTAAAATAATCTGCGCATGCAGGCGACTTATCCGCGGTTCTTTCAGAACAATATCATTATCACTATGCCGACCAATATTGAATCGCGGTTTGTTTAACGGGTATTCACCAATAAGACGTCCATTTTTATGCACTACAATTTTTCGGTTTGTAGAAAGCACAAGATCATCAAGACTCACGTCATTATCGTCATCTTTTAGTAAAATAGGTATCTCGTCTATCGGCTGACCGAACGGTTGCCAGTTAAGCTCATCAATTGATGTCTGGATAATTCGCTCACTGATTTTTTTTGTATTTTCAACAAAGGCTAAGGTCAGCGCGTGATCCATTAAAACGTTGATTAAGCGTGGTCGACCGCCGGTATATTCATAAATCACAGGAAAAACATCAGCATCAATAGAAACCGTGTGTGCATCACCCGCCACATTCAGACGATGATTGATATAATTTTCTATATCATCTTCATCTAATGCCTCAAGATGATAACGTAGGCGCGCCCGCTGCCGTAATTGTTCCAGTTCTGGTTGATCAATAATGCTATTCAGTTCGGGTTGCCCGATCAGAAACAGGCTCAATAGTTTTTCACCATTTACTTCAAATTCAAGCAACAGGCGAATTTCTTCAATAACATCAGGCGCAAGGTTCTGCGCCTCATCAACAATCAAAATAACCTGTTTACCATTCCTGTGCTGTTCTACCAGATACGTATAAATTTGATCCAGCAATTCCACTTTGCGATCATGAAAAGATTTTGTGCCGAACTCACGCAACATCATTTGTAAAAATTCGATGTTGCTCAGTAAAGTTTGATGGATTTTAAATACTAGTATATTTTCATCCAGACTGTTTATTAAATCCTGTATCACCAGCGATTTGCCTGCACCAATTTCGCCAGAAAGAATAAATAACTTGTCATCATTTCGCACTGCGTATTCCATATAGGCTTTAGCGCGAGAATGACCCCGACTCATGTACAGATATTTCGGATCAGTGGTGAGTCGAAATGGATGTTCATTCAGATTAAAAAAATCGTAATACATAGTTCCAGCAATCCGTCCAGTCAAAGTCAATTTGCAAAAATGTGACAGTAACTTCTATTTTAGCAAGTTCCCAGCAATGATAGCCAGAAATGTCTAATCGGATGGCCTTTGCCCGATTTCAGCAAGCCTCCCATCCTGCCACCGCGAACACACATAAGTGTTTGATTTTTTTGGGTGTTTGTAGGGAAAGTAAATTTATCAAACAAGGCCGGCTAAAATTATTAGCCCGACTATGACTAATTGTATAGTTCAAAACCAGGCTAAATTAGCCACCCAGAGCATCTGCCTACAGAGCAACTAAAACTTCACAAAAGCCAGGGAATAGTCAAAATTAAACATATCCTGTTCGCTGATGGCCGTATAAACCAGTTGCAGGAACGACAGGTTCTGATCAATCTCGCGAGCAAAATTATAAACTAGACTAACCGCAAGCCTGTCAAGTTCGGCATCCAGATCACGCCGCGCATTGCTGTCGGCAAGCTCGTATTCTTCAACGAGTAGTTTGAGGCGTGGGTTGCTATAAAAAAGGAATCGCAACATCGCAAGTCTAATCAATAACATCTGCATGTAAGTAAAGGTGTCCGGCATGGTGAAGTACCACTCACGAAACAGGCAATTACACAGATAGCGGGTAAAATAAGAATCTATTTTTTTACTTAAGTGGGGGCTGATGAGTTGATGCAAACCATTATATTTCATCTGCATAGCTTCAATCGGTATATCCGAAATATTCGTATCTGGGCACATACCCAGATCGATAAAAATAGTGCCTGCCATCTGACTTATTTTTTCATCAGAAAACTGCTTAACCTTGATTTCCAGAATGGCGCGAATCACCAGCAAAGCAAGTTGATTAACCGAGCTATCCGACTCTATAAAACTCTGCACATTTTTCAGGTTATCCAGACTCATCGAATGACGTAAATCATCACCCAGCCTTTCACCGCTACTTGAGGTGCAGTCACGATGGTAGTAAGTGGAAACTCTGTTTGCCAGTTCGATCAATGCATACAGGCGAACATTAAGAGAAAAATTCTCATTGGCCGCCAGTTCGAGTAAACCCTGACGCAATTGACGAAAGTGCTCAGCATAATAATCAAATGGATTTTGAGGCAACTCCCGTTGGATAGGATAATTTTTCGCTCTCGGAAGTTGTGAAATATTAAAACGGGAAAATTTAATCGCTTGCCCGTTAAGCAGGCATAGGCGCGCGACTTCTGGACAGGATAATGCACCGCTTAATTCCATATCAGTTCCACAACGGGAAATAACTCTTGGATAGAAGGTACACACATCACCGAGTGGTTCAATACCATGTTGAGCATGTAGCTTGCACAACGCATCCTCGCTTAACATAGGGCATGTACCTTTATCCGTCATCCGAATAAAAGCATAATCGTGATCCCCGCTTACTGGCTGATCATTTACATAAATATAATTTTCAAATAGTGCCTTACCCTGCTCGTCTTCAAACATTTTCTTCCGCAACAGGTGATAATGAGTTCGATCAACTTTAACTTCCCAGTTTTGACAACAGGTATCGCTGCAATCAGCACCCAGACAGTGAAAATCACGGAAGTAATCAGGGGTTTTATAATTTAGCGACATAAATATTACTATGAGTAATGGTAGTTAAAATCTGTACGCCTGCTATAAAATTAATGCACAGCAAGGCTTGAAATTTGTGCCGGTTTTTTATTATTGAAATTTAATAACAACATGCCGCAATATTTTTTATCCTTATAAAACTCTAGCCGAAACAGACTTGCCGCCTTGTCAACTGAAAACCGCGAGGCGATATCTTTGCGTCTAATTAACACGCCCGACTCATTTTTTAGACCCGTTTTTTTGAAGCCTATAACATTAGCGCGGTAACCGGGAAGAGGGGTAACGAAAAAACTATTTTTAATTTCAACAATGCTGCCCAGCTCAATCGTTTGCTGCTGACCATCAACCTCGATAGTTACCTGCTCAAGGCTGGAGTCATATTCGAAATACTGGGGATGAAGATAGGTAACGTGGCGGTTGCCATATCTGACTCTATATCCCTTGTGATCATTAACAATCGCCAGTAGAGGGCTATTAGAATCAATGTCCATTGGCACCGATTTTTCTAATGGCACATAACCCAGCCGATGTCGTGCATCCCCCACATCAAGATATATCTTGCCATCATTAATGGATAACTTAACATGATTGTCGATTTTGTCTTTTACCGCGTCTTTTTTTAATGCAAAGCTGCGTTCAAATTTAATCCCCAGATTTTGCATAAAGGATTCTACTAATAATAGATGAAAATAAACACGCTCATGGGTTAGATATTCTTTACTGACTTCCAGGCCAAAGGCAGGCTTCTGGTTACGAATAGAAAAGTAAGTCAGTGTTTTTTCCATTTCCGCATCGCCTTCACGAGTGCGCGTATTCCTCACTCGATAGCGTGACTCGTCATTATCAATTACCGCATTAACGCTTTGCCTGACTTCTCCTGCAAGCGCCATTAGTTCACCATAGCGTTGAGTTTCAATTTTTTCCTGATCAATAATAATACTCTGCCCCCAGCGTTGCGGACCATGTAGTCTATCGATATATTTTTCGCGGTAAAAACCACTGCCATCATGCAGATTGAGAACGATATCAATTTTCTCATCTTGAATAATCGCTTTTATTTTCTGCACCAACGCATACTCTGGATCATTTTTATCCAATTCTGAGAACTTGCGATTCATATCACCATGAATGCCACGCGAACGTTTTATAATGCTCTCAAAATTTAGATTCGGCACGACCCATAGGTTACCTTTAGTAATAGTATATTCAGTTGCCAATAATGCTGCCGCATTAAATCCGCCCGGTTCATCACCCTGTATGCCACCAATAATTAAAACGGTTGGTGCAGTATCAGTCGCTTCTTTTTTATAAAGCCTGAAGTCAAAGCTCGGCTGGTATCCTGTATTGGCTGTTGCCGAAAGCGAGAAAAATAACAACACAAGACTTATAATTATTTTCATGTCAGACAACTTTAATATGCCATGGCTCATAGCGCACGCCAAAATGATTATCTCGGCCATAGCGAATAGCAACATAGCCTAGCTCAATAAGTTTTTTATATTCTTTCGTCTGTGCAAATTCGGCGGTAAAATTAAGTGCCCCCAGGTTTCGTTTACCCACATCAAAGTCGCCCAGAGCATGATAGGAATGTCCCGGTGGCGCAAGCGAACGCGACGCGCGTGAAAGGTTACCATTAGTTTTTTGTGTTTTATCGAGAAACAGGTACATTTGCTTTACAATGCTACGAATGCCCGACGTCAGAATCAGGCTGTCACCCACATCTTTTTTGAGCCGCTGATACACGGCCAACGGTTCTCCCCTGAATAAATAATTTCCGCTGTGTGGAATTTTAATGATGTCTTTCTTCACGACCTTGCTGGTTAATGAGGAAATAACTTTCTTTCCCAAAAAGCCATAATCATGCGCATCATGGAGAAATATTTTTTCCATGAATTGAGTTTCATCCGGGGTAAATGCATTGATAACAGAATAGTTGCGTGCATAACTCAGCATCGCATCAAAACTCATTAAGCCAAAATTTGCATAGCCTGCATGCTGCTGAATTTTGGCCATTCGCGCCAGCAGTTGCTTGAAAATTGCCTGTTCAGATACTGGCAGAAAGATATCGCCTTCGAGGGTCTGATCGAAATTACTGACCGTATAAAGCTGATCCTTTATCTCACTATCAATATTTTTATCTAACGCCCAGTCTATGGCCACCTTCGCTTCAGGCTGTTGCTGTTGAGTCGCAATGGGGCTGTCAAACAGTCCGCGCCAGGACGCGGTTATCATGCCAACAGAAACCAGCCCCAACGAGGCAAGAAAATATCGGCGTCGATTCATTCTCTAGTATCCACCTGAATCATTATCTAAAAAGCGTTAAAAATAGGGTTGATTATTCGCTTTCACTCTCACCAATCCAGCGCTGTAGAGCATCAACAATTTTTTCTGCCTGGGCGCGGCTGGAAATATTAAACTTGGATTTCTGCTGGTATTCGCCGTTGCGTTTCTGGTAACGACGGATACTGTATTTTTCCGCGCCGTATTCTTCTTTCTTTCTGTCCCAATCCTGGAAGCGGAATAGAATGGTAGACCAGGCTCCTTTGGTGAGAATAATCTTGTCCAGCTGCTTTGATACAAGTTGCCCATCTTCCGTATAATCAACCGTTAATTCATCTACATCCGTAGCCATGCGCTCATTTCCTCACGTTTATTTTCTAATATAACTGACGAGCCAGTATTGTACGTTATCGCTGCGAATAACTGAACCGCATCACTCCCGGAAATCCGGCGGCATATTTTTTTATCCACTCAAGCGCGGCTTCCTGGTTGCTAAGCTTACGACCCTCTGTTTCCAATATTCGCTTGCGGTAGCTTTCAATCTGGCAAATTTGTTCCACCATCCGTACACGATTTGCCTCATCTTCACCGGTAAACGTTACCCCAACTTCAAATTGTTTGCCTTTTCTATGACACCAGACTACTCGCCCTTCTACCTCAACAGGTGCGTCAGCAACATTAATACGGATTCGTACTGATTGATCCTTTTGCTGACGAATACGACTGTCAAAACACAGCCCGCCGTAACTGATGTCATGCAGTTGATTCCAGCTACTATCCATCTCCAGTTCCGCTATAACTTCAATCGGAACTTCGATGGGATGACGCATATATTGTCTGTTCATGGCCGCTTACCGTTCTGATTTTGACACCATACTGCCTCTCGGTGTGGTAACAAAATAAGCTGCATAAATCACGCCATTCCATCATAATCCATCAGATTGCCGCCACTTTATTAAACTCAACAATGCCTGCACTGACACCCTCACAATTTAAGCTAACCGCAAAACAAAAACGCGCCCTGTCTCTGTCGTTATTATTCAGCGCTACTGTTTATCTGGGCTTTGTCCTGGCCGCAGGTAAAGAAAGCCTGTTCGCTGCGGCGATAGAATTAGGTGTAAGTGGCTGGTTATTCATCCTTGCCTGCTCATTGGCCAATTACGTTCTACGCTTCCTGCGCTGGCAATACTACCTCCGCTATCTCAATAAAAACTTACCTCGACAGCTGCCAACGCTGCTGCATTTTACTTATTACCTTGCTGGCTTTGCCCTGACTACGACTCCGGCTAAAGCCGGGGAAACCATTCGTTCTTTTTATCTGAAAACCCATGGCGTACGCTTCAAGCACAGCCTCGCCAGTTTTTTTTGTGAACGCTTTCAGGATCTCATTATTGTCACCCTGCTGGCCTCGCTTGCGCTGTTTAATTTTACCGACTATCGCTATTTTATTTTCCTCATAGCTTTGCTGCTTTTGCTTTTTCTATCGGCACTGCGAAGTAAAAAATTGCCACGCTTGTTCCACTCTTTAAGTCGTAGTTTGAAAAGCCCGCGCTTGAGTCGAATGCTGCAGCATCTGGCCGAGCTACTTGAATCTGCTCACGCACTCCTGCATTTACGTCCGCTGTCTCTTGGGCTGTTGCTGGGCTTACTGGCATGGAGTGTACAGGGGCTTGGATTTTATTTTATTCTCACCACGCTTAATGCGCCGTTAGCCGCGACCACCGCCCTGTCTATTTACGCCATCAGTCTGCTAGCCGGTGCCTTATCCTTTATTCCCGGCGGCATCGGTGCGACCGAAGCTGTCATGTATCTGCTACTTAGCCAGAGTGGACTGGATGCTTCGCTGGCCTTGGTCATTCCCATTATAAGTCGCGTCTCGACCCTCTGGTTTGCGGTATTGCTGGGACTGCTGGCCTCGCTGAATTTAAGCCTGCGGACAATAAAATTTTCAGACAAGGGCAAACCACAACGGTAAACTCAGTAATGACAAAAGCGTGGTCAGCGTCACCGCCAACGCATAAATAGTTGTATCCAGCCGGTAGTGGTCACACAACACCAGCCCCAGCACCATACTCGGCATGGCCGCTTCCAGCACCACCGCACTCAGAAAATCACCGTCCAGCCCTGCCACGATGGCCAGTTGCCAGACTAGTAGAGGCGTCAATAATAACTGGATAGCGCTCACTAGTAGTAGCGGTGGAACCTGCTGCATAGAAAGACGATGCCATTGCAGACTTAAGCCCAGAGCAACCAACATCAGCGGAATCACCGTGTCGCCTAACAGGTTAAGAATAACTTCCAGATTATTATCAAGCGGAACGCCCAGCAGATTCAGACTACAGCCGAGTATCGCCGCCCAGAGAGGGGGCACTCGCGCCAGTCTTTTTAGAAAGCCTGCTTCAGCCTCAGCCTGCGCATCGCCAAAACGCTGGGCAATTAAAATACCCACGGTAAACAACAAGGGGGTGGCGGCAAGCAAATCATATTGAATAGCGATACTGCGCGACCAGTCACCAAACGTGGCCTGCAATACCGGCAGCCCCAGATAGGTTGCATTAGGGAACGCCGAGGCCAGCATGATCGCACCGGTAACCGCCGCCGGCATGCCACAGATTCGACAGGCCAGTCCACTCAGTAGCAGGGCAAAAATAATTCCACTGCTAGCCAGTAAACTGATTTTAATCGTGTCCACACCAATCGGGGCTTGCCATAGCACTACCAACACCAGTGCAGGTAAAAACAGATGATAAACTGATTCGGTTAAAGCCAGTCTAAGCTGGTTTGGATCCAGCTTCCCCAGACGCAGGAAACGCCAACCGACGCCGCAGGCAATTAGAACAATCATTTGTAATAGGGTTTCGAACATGCCCGAATTCTACCTTAAGCCACGTTCAAATATCATCCCCGCCTTATAATGCTATATTTATATTTTTCAGATATTTAAGACTTATGAGGAGAACAGGATGCGCATACTCCATACCATGCTGCGCGTGGTTGATCTACAACGCTCGATTGATTTTTATACACAAATCATGGGCATGAGCCTGCTCCGGCAGAAAGATTATCCCACAGGCCGCTTCACCCTGGCTTTTCTCGGCTATGGCCCGGAAGCCTCACAAACAGTGATTGAATTAACATCTAACTGGGATACCGACTGTTATGATCAAGGTACTGCCTTTGGTCATATCGCCATCGAGGTCGATAATGTTTATCATGCCTGTGATGCTATTAAAGCGAAAGGTGGCACTATCCTTCGTGACGCCGGTGCAATGAATGCAGGCGCGACTATCATTGCCTTCGTAAGCGATCCTGATGGTTATCAACTTGAACTTATCGGCAAAAGGAATTGACGACCGACTACCCTTTACCTTTATTACCTGTTCCACAGAATGTCATTTATTATGACGCTATGACTAAAGAAACTAAACAACTCAAACGCAAGCTTTTTCTGGAACGTCTGCAACAGGCAATCTCCAGAGCACACCAGCACAACCGGCAGGTTGCAGTGCTGTTGCTTGATATGGATCGTTTTAAGCTTATTAATGAAAGTCTCGGCAACAGCATCGGCGATCAACTATTGCAACAACTCGATGAGCGCTTCAGAACAACGATACGTGCAGGCGATGCCATTACCCGGTTTAATGACGACGAATTTATTATCCTGTTAGAGGATTTCGATCTAAATAACAGCATTTCACTCATCGCCCAAAAAATACTGAATTCTCTGGCGGCTCCCTTTGAGTTTAATGAACATGAAATTTTTGTAACTGCCAGTATCGGCATTAGTATCTCCGCTCATGACGGTGATGAGGCGAACACCTTGTTAGGGCATGCCGATATTGCCATGCAACGCGCCAAGAAGCTGGGCAAAAATAATTTTCAGTATTATTCCGAAGCCATGACTGTCCGCGACAACAAGCGCCTGACTCTGGAAAATAATTTGCGCCATGCTCTTGAACGCAATGAATTCATTCTCCACTACCAACCGCAGATAGATGCCCGTAGCGGAAAAATTTTTGGCGTCGAAGCCCTGTTACGCTGGCAACATCCTGAGCTGGGACTGGTGATGCCCAGCAATTTCATACCGCTACTGGAAGAATCAGGACTGATCGAACCCGTAGGCATCTGGGTACTGGAAACGGCCTGCAAACAATCCCACCAGTGGCATGAGTCCGGTATGGGCTTTGTGCATATGTCGGTCAATCTATCCAGCCGTCAATTTAACAACCGTCATTTCATTGCTTCGTTAAGAAGCATTATTAACGACACCCAGGTTAATCCAGAATATCTGGAACTGGAATTAACTGAAAGCATGCTCATGCGCAACACCAGTAGCACCATCACGGCGCTGAATGATTTGAATGATCTGGGAGTGCGTTTTGCAATTGATGATTTTGGCACCGGCTATTCATCACTGACCTACTTACGCCGCTACCCCATCGACACCATCAAAATTGATCGCTCGTTTATTAATGATATCGTCGATGACAGTGATGATCGGGCAATCTGCTCTGCTATTATCGGCATGACCCAGAGCCTGTCACTCAATGTCATCGCCGAAGGTGTGGAAACCCGCGACCAGCTCGACTTCCTGAAAACCAAGGATTGCCATTACATACAGGGAAATATATTTAGCCCCGCCGTCCCGGCAGAACAAATGACTCGGATGCTGGCCGAACAACACCGCAGCTAAAAAGAAACGGATAGCGTCAGGCAACAAACATCAATCTTAGTCGTTGAACAAAATCCAGATCTGCACTCTCATTCAATCATACTCATTATATTTTTTTGAACTACCGCGCACTTTTTCTGCCGGGTATTTTTCGTTATTGATTTTTATTTTTTCGTCTACCGCAGCAAGAATATCCACCTCCAGCTCAGTAGCCAGACGCATAAGATAAATAAAGATATCCGCCATTTCCAGCGACACTTCATGTTTCTTTGCAGGCTCAAGCTGCTTGCTCTGCTGCTCCGTCAACCACTGAAAATGCTCCAGCAATTCCGAGGCTTCCACCGATAAGGCCATGACCAGATTTTTGGGGGCGTGAAACTGTTCCCAGTCTCGTAGGCGGGCGAATTCAAGCAGTTCCTGTTGCAGCTTCGACAAGTCTCTCTCGGCCATCAGAACACCCTGAAAAAATAAATGCTAAAAATTAGGGGAGTAAAACGCCGCGCCCGGCGAAAGCCGGGCGCGTATATCTGAAAAGAATTACTGCTGTAACAGGGAACGCGCAGCTTGCTGTAGATTGCGGCTCAGCTCAAGTGAATACCAGGCATCCATCTCGACCACCTGCCGATTACCATCGAGGTATTCGATCAACACCGAGACAGGCTGTAGATGCGTCCAGGCCATAAGTTTCACTTTCATCAGTTTGCCGGTTCGGTTGACATACCATGCACCGACAACGGGTTGCTGCTTTGTAAACATAATTTTTCCCCTGCGCACCTTAGTTTGTTATTAATTACAATGTTGGTGTCGTTGAACTTGAGCCTAGTCTAGCAAAATTAGCGCCCCTTTGTACGTACCTAATTATGCATAGATTTTAATCAATTTTAATATTCAAAATTACACACAAAAAACACAATGTATTTAATTACAACCACTTAAGCACAGATCGGAATATGGCGTCAATATTTCGACCCCTGATTTTTTTCACCCCCGCCACCCGCTTTGACTATTCGTCGGTAACACACCCCGTCGAGGCATCCTTGACGTTTTTGATGTATTTAAACAGCGTGCCCCGCGTGGCCTTGTAAGCAGGCATCACCCAGTCTTGCCGACGCTGTTGCATATCTTTCTCGCTAACCTCGACATCCAGCGTCTGTGTCTCGGCATCGATATTGATAACATCGCCATTGCGGATAAGGCCTATCGGTCCGCCTTCCTGTGCTTCAGGCACCACATGGCCGATGATGAAGCCGTGCGATCCACCCGAAAAACGCCCGTCAGTAATTAAGGCGACATCCTTGCCCAGACCCGCGCCCATGATCGCCGAGGTCGGGGTAAGCATCTCGGGCATACCCGGCCCACCCTTGGGACCTTCAAAGCGAATCACCACCACCTCGCCCTTGTTAATTTCATTATTCTCCAGCCCGGCCAGCATATCTTCTTCACAGTCATAGACTCGTGCCGGACCAGAGAACTGTAGACCTTCCTTGCCGGTAATCTTGGCCACCGAACCACCGGGAGCCAGGTTGCCTTTGAGGATCTGAATGTGGCCGGTTTTTTTGATCGGTTTGTCCATTGGCATAAACACATCCTGGCCTTCTTTCAGACCCGGCAAGTCAGCCAGATTTTCAGCCAGCGTCTTACCGGTAACAGTCATGCAATCACCGTTAATAAAACCTTCAGCCAGCAGATATTTCATTACCGCCGGGATGCCGCCAACGTTGTGCAAATCTTCCATCACATATTTACCGCTGGGTTTGAGATCAGCGAGAAACGGCACACGGTTACTGACCAACTGAAAATCATCCAGCGTCAGAGGCACATCCACTGCACGCGCCATCGCAATCAGGTGCAGCACCGCATTGGTGGAACCACCCAGCGCAATCACCATGACCATCGCATTTTCAAACGCCGCGCGGGTCATAATGTCACGGGGTTTGATATCGTGTTCGAGCAGGTAGCGAATCGCTTTACCCGCCGCCAGACATTCCTCACGCTTACCCGGATCCACCGCCGGAACCGAGGAGCTGTACGGCAGGCTCATGCCTAGCGCTTCAATCGCCGAGGCCATGGTATTAGCGGTGTACATCCCCCCGCAGGCACCGGGGCCGGGGCAGGATTTTTCGACGATTTCCTCGCGTTCCTGATCGCTGATCTTATCGGCGATGAACTCACCATAACTTTGAAACGCGGACACAATATCCAGCGTTTTGTCTTTCAAATGACCGGGTTTAATCGTACCGCCATAAATCATTAGCGCCGGTCGATTGACTCGACCCATGGCGATCATCACGCCGGGCATATTCTTGTCACAACCGGGGATAGAAATGTTGGCGTCATACCACTGTGCGCACATCACCGTTTCAATCGAATCGGCGATAATGTCACGCGACTGTAGCGAATAGCTCATGCCATCGGTGCCCATGGAAATACCGTCAGAAACGCCAATGGTATTAAAACGCATGCTCACCAGCCCGGCTTTTTCCACACCTTCTTTAACTATTGCGGCAAGATCATTGAGATGCATATTGCAGGTGTTGCCTTCCCACCAGACACTGGAAATCCCCACTTCGGCCTTGCTCATGTCTTCATGGCTCAGGCCGGTGCCATATAGCATGGCCTGAGATGCCCCTTGCGATTTGGGCTGAGTGATTCGGGAACTGACTTTGTTGATCTTGTCTGTCATTGCTTTGTTTCTCCGCTGAAACGTGAAAATCGGGAACCGTAAACGGCGAGCTGTCCAACACCGGCGCATATTATAAAACAATCCCGCCCAAGGTATAGCTAAAACCGGCTCATAGCATGACAAATATTCTTTAAGAAAACGCTGACTAATTCCGTTTGCACTGAGCTTATCGAAGCGTTCAATACGCACGACGGAATTAATCAGCGTTTTCTTAAAGAATTAAGTCAATATTCCCCTGCCCATGCCGATACAGCTAAACAGATTGCAAATGGAATTTGACACACCATTCAGAGTTATCAACTCTATTTTCTGTTTTGCCAATTGTTCGTGATGTCAGAGCAGAGTTAATCTGCTATAACAATCACTTATGATATTTTTTTGGAGTAAGTCTTGAAGTGGACTCCGTTTAGTAAACTGCAAGGGCATGAAATGCAAATTGTTCCCCCGCGCCATCGCCCTATACCCGGGTTGACGCGTATGGTTTGCAGCGCAATCTATCTCAGCCTCGCGGCACTTCTACTCCTGCCAACCAGCCTTAAAGCTGACGATAGTGACAATAACTACCGCCAGCAACGCGCCCTGTTTCTACAAGCCGAGCAAGCCATTAAGCACGGACGTAAGACTCGCTACCGGCAGCTAAAAGCAAAACTTAACGACTACCCGCTACTACCTTACCTGGAATACACCCAGCTCAAACGTCAGCTCTCACAGCGTTCAGCCGATGAAATCCACGCCTTCATCCGCCAATATGACGACACTCCGCTGGCTACTCGGCTGTTACATAACTGGCTGCGCACCCGTGCGCGGCAGGCTGACTGGCAAGGCCTGGCAGACAACTATTTCATCAACAACAATCGTACCCTGAGCTGCCAGTATGCCCGCGCCCTGTACGAAACCGGCGAGACTGAGCGCGCCCATGTTATTACCCAGGACATGTGGCTGAACGGTCGATCCCTGCCGCGAAGTTGCGACCGGCCAATTGCCATGTGGCGCGAAGCCGGTCAACTCAGCCATGAACTACTCTGGCAGCGCATCCATCTGGCCATGCAAAAAGGCAATGTGCGCCTAACCCGTTATCTGGGAAAAATGCTGCCCAAAGACGAGCGTTTCTGGATCGCCATCTGGGAAAAAGTCCGCCGCAATCCTGACTACCTGCTGGAAGTGAGTCAGCATTTTCAGCAAAAGAATCCCGATGTGCTGCGCTGGATTGCCGTTTACGGCCTGCGCCGTCTGGCTTCACGCGATCCTCTGCTGGCCGCCGAATACTGGCAAGCACTGCAACAACAGCTTCCCTTTACCAATAGTGAGCAGGGACGTATTGAGCGGCGACTGGTGCTAAACCTGGTTCGTGATGACACCGATGCTGCCCGCAAGTGGCTCAGTGAGATGAAACTCTCTCACTTCAGTGACGAGGTGCTATCGGCCTATGTGCTCACCTCGGTACGCGATCAGGATTGGCAATCAGCGCTGGACTGGCTCAACCGACTGGATCCCGAACAACAGCATTCCGAACGCTGGCGCTACTGGCGTGGCCGGGTACTGGAGTCCATGGGTCGGCTGGAAGAGTCTCGTGATGTCTACTTACTCAATGCTGAAGCCCGTGGCTATTACAGCTTTCTTGCCGCTGATCGCATCGGCAGCAGTTACCGCTTCTCACATCGGCCTTTAATTTTCACTGCCACCGAGCTGGACGACATCCGCAATCTACCCAGCATGCTGCGCGCACAGGAACTCTACGCGCTAAAACGTATTCCTGATTTGCGACGGGAATGGAACTACGCGATCAAACGCATGAACAAAGCGCAGCTGCTCAAGGCCGCCAAACTGGCCGGGCAATGGGGATGGCATGATCGCGTGATCACCACTCTGGCTCAGGCGCGCTACTGGGATGATCTGGAACTGCGATTCCCACTGGCCTACCAGCAACAAATTCTCACGCAGGCAGAAAAACAGGGGATCAATCCGGCCTGGGCCTTTGCCGTCATTCGTCAGGAAAGCGCCTTTACCAGCGATGCCCGTTCCCACGCTGGGGCAATGGGGCTGATGCAACTCTTGCCGCGCACCGCCAGAAGCATGGCGCGTACCATGCGCGTGCCCATGCGCAACCGCTATGCCCTGCTCAATAGCAACACCAATATCAAACTCGGCGTCGGCTATCTGAAAAAGGTTCAGGATCGTTACGATGGTCACTCGGTACTGGCGACAGCCGCTTACAATGCCGGGGGACGAAATGTGAAGCGCTGGTTGCCGGAGCAAAGCGACGTCCCCGCCGACCTCTGGATTGAGCTGGTGCCCTTTAACGAAACCCGCAAATACATGAAGCGAGTACTAACTTACACTGTGATTTATGAGCAACGTCTGGGACAAGCTCCTGTATCTTTGCTGGAGCGCATGCGTCCCATCCCCGCCAACAACCAGCCACAACAGCTTTCCGCTCATCCCGTGCCCGGCCCCTGTCAGGAAAACTGCTCCTGATCCCCCAACAAAGTCTGCCCAGCACCGGCTTGTGTGAGATCGATCACAGTTACTAATACAGGCTAAAACTGCTGCAATAATGACCGATATAGTAGTAACAGATGTATCAGTACAGGAATCCTATTATGCTAATTTTTACCGTGCTGACCCTGGTCAGCCTGTCAATATTTTACCTTGGCTATTATTTTGGCAACCAGTCAGGACGTGCGTCCTATATCCGCGCCTATCTTTCAGAAGCTCGGAAACAACGCACTGTGGAATAAAAACTATTTTAGACTTCTATCTGTAAATAGGGATAACAGAGACAAAATCATATACTTACTGCTTTTTCTTGATAAATAACATTAAGTGTTATATACATAATGTATGACGTTATGGAGAGACAGCAATGAATGAGCAGCCGCAAAACCTGCCGGTATATGAAGTGGAAGAATTAAGCCTGGAGCAGGCCATTCTGGAGTTGGCCAGCGAAGAAGAGATCTATGCCACACAATACCGCGAGGCAACCTCCCTGTTTATGCAGCTATGCGCTTGAAGCTACTGCTGTGTGGCCGGATAAAGACCCAACGGGCAGATGTCCGGCTCGGGGCAGGTAATCAGTCCCGTTCCCGGGTGAGTAGTTCGATAATCTGATCTTCATCCTGAATTCGAGTAGCAAGGATTTCACCCAGTCGCGATAGATCCTGATCCAGGGTTGCCAAATTATTGCACTGCTCACCGCAATCATATTTCTCATTAAAATCTAAAATGTGCTGAGTCGCAGATGCAATCCGGGGATAAACCGCTTCGGCCAGCGTATTGACTGAAGCACGCCGCTCCTTGCCTTCCTCAATAAAACTGTAAAGCTGAAAATGGGCACTCGCGGTGTAGTCCACCAGAGATTCACAATATTCCTGTAATAGTTCCTGCACGTCATGTTCCGGTTTGAATGGCCGCATGGCCACCAGCTCATTCAGCAATGACAGGGTTTCGGTTCTCGATTCCAGCAATGCGCGAAGCTTGCTGTGTGATTCTTCTCTACGTTCAATTACGGCGGTGGCCTGCATTATTATTTCCTCTCCACGGGTTTTACTGAATATGCACTCACTTAGCAGTTGATTTCAAGACTTTTCTTAACTAATCCACACAATTCGCACTATCTTCCAAATATCATCAAATAATACGGACTGGTTATTGATTAAATTTCCCAGCATTTCATTTCAAACATGTACCCAGCGCGGCAGGTACTTTGCCGCCTGCCCCAGCTCCGCATCCAGCCGTTGATACTCAGGCTCATATTTTTCCACCTGTTGCCAGTATGCGCACGAGTGGTTCATATGCTGAATATGGCTGAGTTCATGTACGAATAGATAACGCACCAACGAGGGCGGCAAAAACAACAGATTCCGATTTAGGCTAATCACCTTTTTAGCCGAACAACTGCCCCAGCGGGTTTTCTGCGCCCGAATACAGGCTTTACTATAAGGCAGCTCCAACTCCCTCGCTGTCTGTGCCAACCAGGGCAGTAAATGCTGCCGAGCCTGTTCGTTCAGCCATTTTTGCAGACGCTGACTGATCAACACATCCGCATCCGCTTCACGCGCCCGTGAATAACGCACCTGCAGGCACTCGTCTTCTTGTTTCAATCGCACCTGCTTGTTCAAGCAAGCGCTATGCTCCACCTGCCAGCGACGCCCCAGCGCCCGTAACCGAATCAGCGAAGGCCGCAGTGCATGTTCATCGGGTGCCTGCGCCCAGCGTGTTTCCAGTTTGGAGAGATGCGCCGCCAGCCACGACTGACGTCGCTGTAAAATAGCCGGAACCTCGTGCGGATCGAAACCTTGAGGAATCACGACTTCGATTTCACCCAACGGGCTAACCTTGATCAGCACCCGCTTGCAGCGCGAACTAATACGCAAAACATAGCCCGGTAAAGTTTGTGATACGGTCATATAAAAAATTCTAGTGTGTTGCCGAAGCCTATCTTGCCGCAAAGTAAATACAAGATCCCATCCTTTTTAGCCTGCATAGCGTATAATCGCCGATTAACTTTCTCATCAACAAAAGCTCGGATCAACTCGTCCACCATGCCAAGCCACCCTGAATTGCTGCTGCCTGCCGGCACCATTAAAAACATGCGCTACGCTTTCGCCTTTGGTGCCGATGCGGTTTATGCGGGTCAGCCCCGCTATAGCCTACGCGTGCGCAATAATGACTTCACCCTGGAAAACCTGCAAACCGGAATCCATGAGGCGCATCAACTGGGGAAAAAATTCTTCCTCACCAGTAATCTGCTGCCGCACAACGCCAAGCTCAAAACCTATCTTGCCGACATGGAACCGGTGATTGCGATGAAACCCGATGCGCTGATCATGGCTGATCCCGGGCTGATCATGATGGTGCGCGAGCGCTGGCCAGAGGTACCGATTCATCTTTCCGTGCAGGCCAATACTGTCAACTGGGCGGCGGTTAAGTTCTGGCAACAACTGGGGATCGAGCGCATCATTCTTTCCCGCGAGCTGTCGCTGGATGAGATCGAAGAAATCCGCCAGCAGTGCCCGGAAATAGAACTCGAAGTCTTTGTCCACGGTGCGCTGTGCATCGCCTATTCGGGACGCTGCCTGCTGTCCGGTTATTTCAACCACCGCGATCCCAATCAGGGCAGCTGCACCAACTCCTGTCGCTGGAAATACAAGCTGCAATCATCATCCGATAGTGACTGTGGTGATGCTGAAAAAATTGATTTCGATGCCTTCGGTGCAATGCAACAGGACAGCCCGTTAGATAGCAAAAAAATTGAACGTCATCCGCTGGCTGATCAGGTTTATCTAATCGAAGAGCAAGGTCGTCCCGGCGAACTGATGCCGATTCTCGAAGACGAACACGGCACCTATATCATGAACTCCCGCGATCTGCGTGCCATTCGTCACATTGGGCGGCTGGCAAAAATGGGCATCAACTCATTCAAAATCGAAGGTCGAACCAAGTCTCATTATTATGTTGCCCGCACCGCACAAATCTACCGACAGGCTATTGATGATGCTATCAATGGGCAGGACTTTGATCCGACCCTGTTAGCTAAGCTCGACGGTCTGGCCAATCGTGGTTACACCGAAGGCTTTTATCAGCGCCATGCGGATCAGGATTACCAAAACTATCTCAGTGGCCACTCGAACAGTGACGCACAAAAATTTGTCGGTGAAATACAAAATTATAATCAGGAAAATGGTCTGGCTGAAGTGCTGGTGAAAAATAAATTTGGCTGCGGTGATCGACTGGAAATTATCAACCCGGCAGGTAACTGCGAAGTACAACTACAACACATGGAAGATCTATATGGAAAGCCCATGCAGGAAGCCCCCGGCGGCGGCTATCAGGTACGCATCCCTCTGCCTCCCGCCTGTTACGATCAGGCACTGATTGCAAAATATCTGTAACTCACACAACACTCTCAGCTCACTAACCGGTATCTCTTAAACAATGTCACCTGACTTCAGCGCCATCAACAATCTTTATCTTTGTCTTGATCAGGGAGGACAGGCCAGCCGTGCCATGGTCTTTAATCAAACGGGTGAACTCATCGCTCAGGCACGAGAAACCCTGGAAGCCAACCGGCCGACCACTGATCGGGTTGAATACCCTGCCGACGCGCTGCTGAGCTCAATACAGAACTGTATCGAAAGCGTACTGGATGAACTAGGTGAGCGCCGTCATGATATTAGCGCAGCCGGTCTCGCCACCCAGCGTTCAAACATCGCCTGCTGGGACAGGCAAACCGGCGAAGCACTGTCACCCATTCTTGGCTGGCAGGATCGACGCGCGCACAAATGGCTGGAGCAGCTTAAAGAAGACACTGAGTTTATTCACCAACGCACCGGCCTGTTTCTGAATGCGCATTGCGGTGCCAGCAAATTGCACTGGTGTCTGGATAATATTCCAGAGGTTAAACAGGCCGCCGCCGAACAACGGCTGGCCTTCGGCCCGATGGCCAGTTTTATTCTTTATCAACTACTCGACGAGCACCCCTTACTCAGTGATCCAGTTAATGCTTCACGTACCCAGCTTCTGAATATCAACACCAACGACTGGGATCCTGAGTTACTTAAATGCTTCAGGCTTCCCGCACAGGCACTACCTGACATCGTCCCCAACCTGCATCACTTTGGCACGCTCACCTGCCGCGATGTTTCTATTCCGGTGAAACTGGTCAATGGTGATCAGTCCACCGCCATCTATGCCTATGGTGAGGTTCAACCCGATACCGCCTACGCCAACCTTGGTACCGGTGCTTTTGTCTCCCGGCCTTCCGGCATGGCACAACTGTTCAGCCCGGATCTACTTACCAGTCTGGTGTTACAAAAAGAAAATCACGACCGCGAATACGTCCTCGAAGGTACGGTCAATGGTGCCGCCTCCGCGCTAAAATGGCTGGCTTATCAGGAAAGCATTGACGACATTTTCAAACACCTGTCCAGCTGGATGCAACAGATTAATACCCCACCTATTTTTCTCAACGGCATCGGCGGTCTGGGATCACCCTGGTGGGTAGCTGATTTCAAATCCCGATTTCAGGGTGAAGGCAATAAACAAGAGATGGCCGTGGCAGTTGCTGAGAGTATTATTTTTCTACTCAATATCAACCTTGATAAAATGCATCACTTCGCCTCACCACCTGAACAAATCCAGATCACCGGCGGACTGGCGCAGGTTGATGGCCTCTGTCAACGCCTCGCCGATCTTGCCAACCTGCCCGTCTATCGACCCCGGGAATGCGAGGCTAGCGCACGCGGCATTGCCTACCTGCTAGCAAACTGCCCCGAACACTGGCCAGAACCCGACATCGGTATCTGGTTTAGTCCACAGCCTGATGCGGCATTACTGGCGCGTTATTTAAAATGGAAAACTGAGATGACCGCCGCCACTGCCTAGTTCCCTTATAGTCGTAATTTAATCTCTACGGGTTAAATTCCCCGCTGCTTGCAGCGAAGCAACATCGTAGGTGCGGCTTTAGCCACACATGTTCGCCTCATGGTGCCCCGTAAGGGTAGAAGGCGAACCTACCACTCATACCCCGTCACAGCTTGCTGCGGGGAAGTTTATTCGCTAACAAATCTATCGAGGTATTTTAAAAACCGTTAACAACTACGGAATTTTGCCCCTCAAATTTTATTACTAATTTATCCATCGGGTTTTTACTTTTGTTTTTTTTATCGTCATCGCGACGAAATGATTAGCGCCTTAATTTGTTTTAATGTTTTTTACCTGGCATGCGGCACAGTGGTATCCCATCTTGCCAGCGTACTTTCCTTTTTCAATCGTAGCACCACATTGATAAC
>CAZIJT010000034.1:0-21877 GCA_964539595.1 uncultured Thiohalophilus sp.
ATCAGGCAAAAGTGAATCCCTTGGTCCTTGGTTCGAGTCCAAGTAGGCCCACCAACTAACACAAAGCTGTGCAGCTTATGCACGGAAGCCATAAATTGGCCGTAACGGTCAGACTATGGTTATTCGAAACAGGGTCTGCTCGTCACTATTCTGCCCTGGTCAAAAAGCGCAACTCTATTTTTACCCGTAAATTTTTAATCTCCGTTGGGAATTCTACTCAGCGGAGAAATAGTTCGACAGGATGTTAGAATTAGACCAGTCACAAAATACTGCCATAACTTACCCTCACTTTTTGGACAGATTCCAAAATTTAGGTATAATACGCATATTCCCTTATCTACAGGGATTCAGAAGGCCAGAGGGTGGCCTGTTGCTAAGCACTTAAATTTGTTTCAAAAAACAATAACTCGTTAATTTATTTATAGTTTGAGTAAGTATTCCAGTACTTTTCTGGGCTATTTGTCGACGCAGACCGTCGATTTATTTCAGATTTTATTGCATCGGCAACGACATTTATTTTGTCAACATTAAGAGGAGACTACTCGTGGCAACAGCACAAGTAGAAGAGAAATATAATTTTGAGGTCGTACGGTGGTTTACCGTTGCTGCGGTTATCTATCTGGTAGTCGGTACTCTGGTGGGGGTTTATATCGCCTCGGAACTGGCTTGGCCAGTTTTGAATCTGGATATCGCTGAATTATCCTTTGGCCGACTTCGTCCCCTGCATACCAATGCGGTAATTTTTGCCTTCGGCGGTTGTGCGCTGATGGCCACGGCCTTCTACACGGTGCAGCGTACCTGTGGTGTTGCCCTGTGGAGCAACGGCATGGCCTGGTTTACTTTCTGGGGCTGGAATCTGATTATCGTTGCCGCCGTCATCACCCTGCCACTGGGTCTGACTCAGGGCAAGGAATACGCTGAACTGGAATGGCCTATCGATTTAGCGATTGCGGTGGTCTGGTTGTCGTATTCGATTAATTTCTTTATGACCATGATGAGGCGTAAGACCTCCCATATTTATGTCTCCAACTGGTTTTTCCTCGGCATGATGGTGATGATCACCTATTTGCATGTGGTTAACAGTCTGGCGATTCCGGTGGGGCTGTTTAAATCCTACTCGGTATTCTCCGGGGTGCAGGATGCGATGATTCAATGGTGGTGGGGTCACAATGCAGTAGGGTTTTACCTGACTGCGGGCTTCCTTGGCATCATGTATTACTTTGTTCCCAAGCAGGTTAACCGCCCGGTGTTCTCCTACCGTCTGTCGGTGATTCATTTCTGGGCGCTGATGTTCGGCTATGTCTGGCTGGGCGCGCACCATCTGCAATACACGGCGTTGCCGGACTGGACCGGTTCAATCGGTGCGGCGGTGTCGTTGGCGATGATCATTCCTTCATGGGGTGGCGCTATCAACGGCATGATGACCCTCTCCGGTGCCTGGGACAAACTGCGCACCGATTATGTTCTGCGCTTTATGATTATGTCACTGGCGTTCTATGCCATGTCGGTGTTTGAAGGCCCGGTTATGTCAGTGAAGACGGTGAATGCGCTGTCTCATTATACTGACTGGACGATTGGTCACGTACATTCCGGCGCGTTGGGCTGGGTGGCGATGGTGGCAGCGGGTGCGCTCTATCACATGGTCGAACGCCTGTGGAATACGCGGATGTATTCTTCGAGTCTGGTGAATATGCATTTCTGGATGGCGACCATTGGCACGGTGATTTACATCACTGCGATGTGGGTATCCGGCATTATGCAGGGTCTGATGTGGCGTGATTATGATGCCTTCGGCACCTTGACCTATACCTTTGCTGAGTCGGTTGCGGCGATGCATCCCTACTATGCCATGCGCGCGGTTGGCGGCATGATTTACTGGGCAGGGGGTGTGGTAATGCTCTACAACGTCATCATGACCATTCGCACTGCAAGCTCACGGCCCGCTGTTACAGCCGCCGCGGCTAACGCCTGATTAAGGAGTCGATAACAATGGCAGATAAAATTCATTCAACAAAACTACAGGACAAGGTCGAGCGCAGCGGCATTGTCATGTTGCTGATGCTCCTGGTTCTATTGTCTATCGGTGGTCTGGTGGAAATTGTTCCGCTGTTCTACCTCGATGACACTATGGAACATAACAAGTACCCTGAAATCGTCTGGCAGCGTAAAGCCGGTCAGACACTGGACACATGGAAAGCGGGAGATGGTGTACGTCCTTACAAGCCATTAGAGCTGATGGGTCGCATGGTCTATATCCGTGAAGGTTGCTATCTGTGTCACTCGCAGATGATTCGGCCTTTCCGTGATGAGAAAGAACGCTATGGTCATTACTCGCTAGCCTCTGAGTCGATGTACGACCACCCGTTCCAGTGGGGTTCTAAACGCACCGGGCCGGATCTGGCGCGTGTCGGCAGTAAATACTCGGATGCCTGGCATGTACGTCACCTGCTTGCGCCACGCTCGGTGGTGCCTGAATCGGTGATGCCTAACTATCCCTGGTTGGCTGAAAATGCAGTCGATGCGGATGAAACGCTCGCCACTATGAAAGGCATGAAGATGGTAGGCGTGCCTTATACCGATGAGGATTTTGATGCCGCTGCCGCTAGCGTCAAGGGTAAAACTGAAATGGATGCGATGGTTGCCTACTTACAAGTATTGGGCACCATGGTTCGCTTTGACAATAGTGTTGATTACCGTGAATAGTTTGCGGGAATATTTTAGTACGGACTGGGCAGCCATGACCCTGCACGACTGGATCGGCATGATCATGACGGTAAGCATTTTTATTCTTATGCTGGTTGCCTATGTACTGGTTTTCCATCCTAAAAATAAGGAAAAGCTGGAAGCACAACGCCATATTCTCGATGATGATGACCGTTTTAATGCGGAGGTAAAGAAATGAGTGAAAAGAAAAACCCTTACAGTGTACCGACTACCGGACACGTGTGGGACGAGACGCTGGGTGAGTTACTGAATGAGCCACCGAAGTGGTGGTGGATCGGTTTTCATGCAAGCTGGATATTTGTTGTGGTTTATTGCCTGATTTACCCGGCCATCCCATTGGTTAATAGTCACACTAAAGGCTTAACCGGCTGGACGGCGATTAAGGAATTTAAAGAAGACATGCAGGTTATTGAGTCTATCCGCGCTAAATATGAAGACAAGCTACCGGGTATGTCGGTGGCGGCGATTCTGGCCGATGACGAGTTGAGCAAATATGCCGTGGCCTCGGCCAAGGTACTGTTTGGTGAAAATTGTGCGGCCTGTCATGGCGCAGGCGGCTCGGGTATTCCCGGCTTCCCGGTGTTGGCGGATGATGACTGGCTCTATGGTGGTGCGATTGAAACCATCGAACAAAGCATTGTTAATGGCCGTCGCGGGATGATGCCAAAGATGGGCGGCATGCAGTTGACTGACGCAGAAATCAGCAAGCTGGCCAGCGCCATCGCGGCAGGTAAGGTGACTGAAGAACCGCTGTATATGGAAAAAGGCTGTATCGGTTGCCATACCCCCGCAGGCACGGGCATGGCGGCATTGGGTTCGGCTAACTTGATGGATGGTATTGCCCGCTTTGCGCCGGGTACGGAAGAAAGCATTGCTTACACCATCAAACATGGTGTCAACGATGTTTCCGATGCGCAGACGCGCGGTGCTGAGATGCCGAAATTTGGCGGTAGCAAATTATCGGATATCGAGATCAAGAAACTGGCGGTCTATGTACACAAGCTGGGCGGCGGAAAATAACATCCATGCAATCCACATGGGCAGTGGCTCATGTGGATTGATCTCGGCCACCCTGTTTCTGTTGATTCAAACACGATGGCTTAATTCATCTGTAGATTACCCGTGAACTTAAATAGCGCAGCCCCGTTCGTAGTTGACGGTAGCCAACGCCAGTTCAGCCTTTACCCCAGATTGTGGTAAACTGCCGCCTCGCACACGTCCCCGTCCAGTGGGTCGTTATCGCTAATATTTCAGCGCAAATTCGCTGACTGGTTGAAAAAATATACCCGTTTTTTCGTCATACTATCTAGCTGGCTTGCTATATACAGCTGTATGTATGGGAGCAAACTTTGAGTAAAAATGAACAGGGCGTTGAAAGCGCCATCTACGAAGAACTCGGCAGCTGGCATGTTAATACCGGTGAGGAGACCATTCATGCCAAGCGCATGCCGGGGCGTTTTCGTAAGCTGAAGAATCTTGGCGCGCTGACCTGGCTGCTCTATTTTTTCGGCCCCTATCTACGCCTGGGGGATCGTCAGGCGCTTTTGTTCGATATCCCCAACCGTCAGTTTCATTTTTATAACATCACCATTTTGCCTCAGGATGTCTGGATCCTGTCTCTGGTGTTATTGTTTTTTGCGATCTTGCTGGCCGCTGTCACCTCGACGGTGGGGCGTGCCTACTGTGGCTATTTTTGTTTTCAGACTATCTGGACGGATGCCTTTACCTGGATCGAGGAAAAAATTGAAGGTAAGCCTGCGGCGCGTGGCAAGCTAGATAAAAGTTCATGGACACTTAAAAAATTACGCCTGCGCCTGAGCAAATGGTTTTTCTGGTTGCTGATCTCTATTTTCACGGGCATCAGTTTTGTTGCCTGGTTCACCGATGCACAGCAGTTATGGCTGGATTTGTTTAGTCTGCAGATCTCCAGTGTGGCGTTGATGGTTATCGGCATGTTTACGCTTGGAACGTTTATCCTTGCGGGCTTCCTGCGCGAACAGACCTGCTTTTGGTTGTGCCCCTATGCGCGTATTCAGGGGGTGATGTACGACAGTGAAACTGTTTTGCCAACCTATGATTTCAATCGCGGTGAACCTCGCGGGCGACTGAAAAAAAGCGGTGTGCCCGACGATCAGGGCGACTGCATTATGTGCAATCAGTGCGTGGCAGTTTGTCCGACCGGTATCGATATTCGTGAAGGTCAGCAGGAAGGCTGTATTACCTGTGGCCTGTGTCTGGATGCCTGCGATACGGTAATGGATAAAATCGATAAGCCACGCGGATTGATTCGTTATGCTTCATTAGATGACATGTTGGGTAAGCCTGAGATCCCATTGATGAAGCGTCCTCGGGTGTTAGTGTATTTTGCTATCATGTTTATTGCCATCGCGGGAATACTCTATGGACTGACCCACCTTGGTTCGCTGGAACTTAAGGTGTTGCATGAGCGTCAGCCCCTGTTTGTTTTACAAAGCGATAATACGATTCAAAATAAATATGTACTTAAACTCTTAAACAAGACTGATAAAGACACGGAAGTAAGGGTATCAGTCGTTGGTCACAAAGAGATGCAGGTCAAAGGTGTCGATAAACCGCTGATGCTACGTAAAGGTGGCGTGACCCCTTATACCGTTTTCATTAAGATTCCTAAGGAAGAGTTGAAGGCATCGCGTATACCGATAACGTTTACTGCAATAATGATGGGTAAGGATGTAAAAGTAGAATACGAAAGTATGTTTTTTAGTCCAGATTAAGACGGACAGGATGGTAATAATGACAGCGACAAAAGTGATGAATAATAAATTTATATCTCAAGCTAATAAAAGTGCAATGCGTAATCCCTGGGTACTCGGCTGGATTGCCCTGGTTGTTCTGGTGTTAGTGGTTAATGCCGGCATGATCAGCATGGCCGTAATTACAAATTCGGGTCTGGTAGAAGAAGACTATTATGAAAAAGGTCGTGATCACGAACAGAATTTCCTGAAAAAACAGGCCGCTCGCAATGCGCTGGGATGGAACTTCAAACTGGATGTGCCAGAAGATCTGATCCTTGGGCAGGCACATACATTACGCTTCAATGTGGTTGATAAGCAGGGGCTTGCGGTTGACGCGCTTGATATTGAAGTGCTGGCCTATCGGCCTTCTGATGCAGATGCTGATTTCAAACTGGAAATGCAGGCCTTTGCACCGGGCCAGTACCAGGCAAAAGCGGTATTTCCTCTCAAGGGAATCTGGGTGCTGAAGTTAAAAGCAACGCAGGCTGATAAAAGTTACGAGCTGACCGAACAGCGCATATCAGTCAAGCCACACTAATAAACTTCACCTATGAGTGATGAGGCGCAGACAGATTCAACCTGTTTCCATTGTGGTTTGCTGCTATCAACAAACAATGACTTCACGGCACAGATAAACGATCAGCAACAGCATTTCTGTTGCCTCGGCTGCCAGTCGGTATGCAAGGCAATTTATAATGCTGGTCTTGAAGGCTTCTACCAGCGCACTCCCGAAGGTGGTTTACTTGCCCCGCCCCCTGAACCGCCGAGTGATCTCACGCTTTATGATCTTGATGAGGTACAGGCCGAATTCATCACCGAGCTGGCCGAGCAGCGTGATATTCATCTGCTGGTTGAAGGTATCCACTGTGCCGCCTGCGTCTGGTTGATCGAGCGCAGCCTGACACCGATGGACGGCGTACTTAGTGCCAATGTTAATCTTAGTGGTCGCCGCCTGCATCTACGCTGGGATAATCAACGCGTCTCACTTTCCCATATACTGCAACGTCTTGCAGACATTGGTTATCGCGCCGTACCGTATGATCATGATGCGGCTGAAGGTGCCTTAAAAAACCAGAACCGCGCTTTGCTCTTTCGTATGGCCTTTGCCGGGTTCTCGATGATGAACCTGTTATGGATTTCGATTGCGCTATATAGCGGTGCGGATAAAGGTGAATTTCGCAGTTTGTTTCATTGGGTGGGCTTTGCTTTGGCCACGCCCACATTATTTTATTCTGGCTGGCCTTTTTTAAAAGGCGCATGGAGCGGCCTGCGCCAGTTACGACTAGGAATGGATCTACCGATTGCCATTGGTGCGACCACGACCTGGGCCTACTCAGTGTATGTCACCCTGAACCCAACCTCAACGGGCGAAGTCTATTTTGATACGGTGGTGAATTTTTTGTTTGTGATTCTGGTGGGGCGGCATCTTGAGTCGTTATCCAAACACCATGCAGTTAGTGCAACGCAACGACTGCTGGATCTACAGCCTCGGGTTGCCAGTGTTCTGCGTAATGGTGAAGAACAGATCGTCCCAGTACGCTCCATCAAACATGCTGAACGAGTATTAATTAAACCGGGTGCCAGCATTCCTGTTGATGGTTGTGTGCTAGAAGGCGTTAGCGCCGTTGATGAAAGCATGTTGAGTGGAGAATCACAGCCGCTAAAAAAACAACCGGGCGATCACGTCTCGGCGGGCACGATTAACCGACAGGGTGCATTAACCGTTGAAGTACAGGGAACCCTGCGTAATACGGCATTGGGACGTATTATTAGTTTGGTAGAAGAAGCCCAGGCTTCAAAAGCGCCGATACAATGTATAGCGGATCGTATCGTTCCCTGGTTTGTAGCGACTACCTTAGTGCTAGCAACGCTGACCTTTGCGTACTGGTATAAACAGGACTTTGAGCTGGCGTTAATGGCGGCAACCTCGGTGCTGATTATTACCTGCCCTTGCGCCTTTGGTCTGGCCACACCGATGGCGATTGCAGTGGCTTCGGGACTGGGCGCGCGTAAGGGTATATTGGTGAAAAATGGTGAAGCACTGGAAACCTTGTCATCAATAAACCATTTTGTTTTTGATAAAACCGGTACGCTAACCGAAGGCCGAATGAGTGTCAGCAAGATAGTTAATTTGCAAGGTGTTGATCAGGATGAGCTGGTAAAGAATATCGCTATTCTGGAAAGTCGCTCGGAACACAGTATTGCTCGCGCCATTATGCGTGAAGCGGAGAAACTCGGAGTAAAGCAGGATCAGGCACGGCTGAAACATTTTTATTATGAACCGGGTTATGGTGTCAACGGAGATGTCGATGGGCTAGGTTTCATTTGTGGCACACAGGCATGGTTGCAAAAGCAATCGATCAGTTTAGATCCAAATTTACTTAATGATGCGCAGAGCTATGAAGCTCAGGGTATGAGTTGTGTGCATGTGGCGCAGGCGGGCAAGCATGTTGCCATTATGGTGATTGCCGATTGCTTGCGAGAGCAGGCAAAGCCGCTGATTAATAGCTTACGTCAACAGGGCATGCAACTAACGTTATTAACCGGTGACAGGCAACAGGTTGCCGAAGCCATTGCCAGGGAACTCGGTGGCATGCAGGTTATTGCTGAAGTCTTGCCGCAGGACAAGGATGCGGCCATTCAGTCCTTACAGGCACAGGGTGAACGGGTAGCGATGGTCGGTGATGGTATCAATGATGCGCCAGCGTTGATTCGAGCCAATGTGGGCATGGCGGTAGGCTCGGGGACAGATGTCTCGATGGAGAGTGCCGATATTGTGTTAATTCAGGATGATCTGGCCAAAATTGATTTAGCCGTACAGTTATCGCGACGTACCCTGAAAACCATTCGCCAGAACATTGGCATTTCTTTCACCTATAATACTATTATGGTGCCACTGGCGATGATGACATTTATCACGCCTTTGGTAGCCGCGATCTCGATGCCAGTCAGTTCCCTGCTGGTCATAGCTAATGCCGCACGTATTCGTACTTTATTTAAGCAAGAAGAGTAAAAGAGAAATATTATGGACGTCATTTATACCTTGATCCCCGGCATGATTTTCCTTGGCCTTATTATGGTTGGCGTTCTGATCTGGGCGGTAAAGAAAGGCCAGTATGAAGATCTTGATGGCGACGCCAACCGAATACTTATGGATGATGATGATCCTATGTTGCCTGAAAACCAAAAAAAAGATCGCCGAAATTGGCCGGATGCTGATGAGGGGGAAGCAGATTAATAAGTTGGCATAAGTCCCCATATAAAGTGTATAGAATACCGTCATTTATTGTCAATAAGCGCGATTTATCAACAGACCAAAATTACCGTATTAATTTTATGTCCAGAATACTGTTCTCTGTGCAGGCACTACTACTATTTCTAGACTAAAATAAATAATTACACTAAACATAAAGAATATGCGCGGGTACAAATTAGCTCATGCAAAAGCGAACATAAATACTATTAGTGTGTGTTCAATAAAAAAGTCTGGTAATAATCATGACAAGCAAAAAATTACAAAGCAGGGAAGATAAAGAATATCGCCAAATAACCTCAGAAAACGATCTACCTTATCGAGAGTTATTCGAAAAATCAGCTGATGCATTCCTGATCATTGAAGGCAATAATTTTACAGTCTGTAATCAGTCAACGCTTGACATGTTAGGCTATGACACTAAGGATGAAATATATAATATACACCCATCTAAATTATCCCCTGAATTTCAGCCCGATGGACAATTATCTGAGGTGAAAGCCAATGAGATGATCAAGATGACTCTTGAACAGGGCAATCACCGTTTTGAGTGGATTCACCAACGAAAAAATGGAGAAAACTTTCCTGTCGAGGTTCAGATAATTGTTGTTCCGCATAAAGGTACGCAGCTTCTATATGTCACCTGGCGTGATATTTCTGAACGTAAGCAACAGGAAGAACTGCTTCGTCGTAGTCAAAAAATGGATGCCCTGGGTAAACTTACGGGTGGGATTGCCCATGATTATAATAATATTCTTGGGATTATCGGCGGATATGCTGAGCTACTTGATGAAAAATTAACGGGTGAGCCTGAGCTAAAAAAATATATCAAAGATATACGCCGCTCAGCGGAGCGCGGCAGTAAACTTACCCTGAAGTTACTATCATTTACGCGGCAAAAAATAGCTGAAGTAAGTACATGTAATATCAACACCCTGCTTGAAGATTTATATTTAATGTTAGAAAAAACGCTAACATCATCCATCATCTTAAAATACGAACTGGCTGATAATCTATGGGCTGTAGATCTGGATGAAAGTGATTTAACGGATTCTATCGTTAACATGAGCATCAATGCGTTGCATGCAATGAAAACAGGAGGGCAATTAGTCATCAGCACATCCAATAAATTTATCGATCAGGATGATGCTCTGAAATTAGATATAAATTCAGGTGAGTACGTAGAATTAAGTGTTTCTGACAATGGCTGTGGTATGGAGCAAGCTACGCTAGAAAATATATTTGATCCGTTTTTTTCAACCAAAGGCGATAAAGGCACCGGTTTGGGCATGAGTCAGGTATTTGGTTTTATGCAGCGCTCAGGCGGAAAGATAAAAATATTTTCCAGACTAAATCAGGGTACTCGAATAGTACTTTTTTTTCCTCGAAGCAAAAAAACCGCTAACATTTCAGCCGCACACACACAGAAACAAAACAACCTGGAAGGCAATGAAACCATATTAGTGGTTGACGATGAAGTTGCAATGAGAGAGCTTGCCTGCGAAATGCTGGAGGCAAAAGGATACCATGTGTTAATGGTGGGTAGTGCAAAACAGGCTCTTTCAATCATGGAGAAACAGCCTGTTGACCTGGTGATAACCGATATAATTATGCCCGACGTAGATGGCTACGAGCTGGCCTCGAAAATAGAAAAAAAATATCCACAAACTAAAATACAAATAGTTAGTGGCTTCGAAAGCAATTATTATGCAAATGGAAATTATCAGGCATTGCGTGAAAATATAATTTACAAACCATATACTGCTATTAAATTATTAACTCGGGTAAAAGAATTATTAATGAAATAAGCTGTGCTGATTATAAACTGAACTTTCCCGCCGTGAGCGGACAGGGTACCCGTTGTAGGTTTGGCTTCAGCCGTACCCGCTATACCAAACTGGCTTAGCCAAAATCAGACAATAGATGAAAGATCAACAGCCCCCAGGTATTGCCACCAACTTGCCGCCCGGCCGTATGTTACAGGGCTATCACAATGAAAGTAAACGATGTGCTCGGCTACCTTGCCAGAAGTCGGGATAGTTAAAGCCATCTTCTTAAAACTCTTCCTTTCCCTGTTTTAGCAGTGGCCGTATAACTTTTTCAAATTGTCTCGGTGGTAGATATTGAAGCACCGTACGGCCATCCTGATCTTGCGCAATATCCAGACCCTGTGCAGGGTAGAGCCAGTGTAGGCTTTTGTTTTTAGTTTCACGAATACGTCGTGCAGGCTCACCAAAACGTGCCTGTAATAATTCGCTATCCAGTTTGCTTTTTGGTAAGTAGGTGATGGATGCAATTGGTGATGCTTTTATGCGAACAAGATCATCCGGGTGTAGCGTCACTTTTCGGCTACCATCGCCGAGTGTGCTGATGCGTGTACCGCGATCATAAATAGTGTCGAGTTCATTTTCATTAAGCAATACTGAAAGTACGAGTTTGGCGCGTAGCCCGGCAAGGCTGGTGTTGTTAAAGTAAACTTCGATTACCCGGATACCCTCCGGTGAAACAAACAAGCTGACTTCGGCAGTTTCATTGAATCGATGAATAGCATCGTTGACCGTGCTTTGTTCCAGCAGTAGACCAAACACACGAATACTTCCTTCGCTGGTGGCTTCAATCTGCCAGGGTAAGCTTTGAGATTTTGCCGAGGTGACACTTCTATTGGCGGGAAAATAAATAGCGACAAGCAGCGCTAACAGGCTGAAACCTAGAATACTAAGAAAAATTTGTCCTTGTTTCATTATTCATCTACCCGCGTTGCATCCGGATTTGGATATTTAAGAACAATACTGTCAGGCAGTTTGCCTAGCCGTGCCTGATGCATGGCATCGGATTCCATCACGATGAGTGCAAGAATGGTAAACATGGTTGGCAATGCTCCGACACCGGCAAAGGCATAATGTTGGGGCTTAAGTTCACCGGCTGAGATGATGAGTACGGCAAGCATAACCAGTCCCATGAGTGCCAACATGGCAATAAACAGGCGGCTGCGTTGTGCGCCAATTTGCCAGTGGCATTTCACAAACCAGGAATCCTGGCTCAGTGAGCGCCGGGCACGGTAGAGAATGTAAAGCAGCGTGCAAAATGAAATTGAGGGTGTGACCAGCATTAACAGCGGGTAGTCTCCAGCCAGACCCAATAGGCCAACAAAGAGCAGGATGTGATTGGTAATCAGGTTGGTTAAAAATAGCTCGTGGGGATGGCGAGCTAATTTTGTCTCATTTTCAGGTATTTCGAACTGCATCAGTTTAGTTTCGGTAGTCTTTTGGTATGAAAGTGGGAAATAGAGTGATTCTGAGGGGCTGTCTGTCTACGAGAATACCATGATTGTAATGCCAGGGGCAGAGCCGTGTCTGGCGCGCAACCGGGTACGGTGAAATAACTGGTGCCTGGCTAATACTTTCAAGTTAACAGCCGATATGAAGGGGAGGTTGTAAGTACTTGCTTTATTAGAAATTTCTAAAAACAGCTTATTTAAGGGGACAATATTTGTCTGACCTTCCTTACCAAGAAGAAGTAGAACCGGAGAGCTGGCCATGATAGCTACCTTGCGAGCCGCTTTAGTGCTATTGGGGCTTGTTCTTTTGCCGGCTTCTGCACAGGCGACTAAAAATAATGATGTGCGTGTGCTAATCGATGTTTCCGGGAGTATGAAGCAAAATGATCCGCACAAGCTACGCGCACCTGCGCTGCGTCTGCTTGTTGGCTTATTACCCGAGGGCTCTGAGTCAGGTGTCTGGACGTTTGGTCAGTTTGTAAATATGCAGGTTAAACACCGGCGCGTGGATGCCCGTTGGAAAAAACAGGCACGGCTTGAGTCAGAAAAAATTCACTCACGAGGTATGTTTACCAATATTGAAGATGCATTAAAGCGTGCCTCTGTTGGCTGGACACAGGCAGATGCTAAAACACGTCGTAACCTTATATTATTAACGGATGGCGTGGTGGATATATCTCCTGATGCCAAAAAGAACGCGGCTTCACGCAAACGTATCCTTACTGAGCTACTACCTCGGCTTAAGAAAGCAGGGGCGCATCTGCATACCATTGCCCTGTCAGATGCAGCTGATCAAAATTTATTAAAACAAATTAGCGCAGCAACAGGCGGTAGCTATGTTCAAGTTGATAATGCGAATGCTCTTGAACGCGCCTTTCTAAAACTATTTGAAAAAACTGCACCGGCAGACAGCCTGCCCATTAAAGGCAATCGTTTCAGGGTTGATACCAGCGTGCAGGATATGACTGTACTGGTGTTTAGAAAAGAAGGCGAACCTATTGAGCTGGTATCACCACAGGGGAAATCATTTGATTACCAGAATCATCCCAAGGGATTTTCCTGGTATCAGGAACAATCGTATGAATTGCTTAGCGTGAAAAAACCATCGGCAGGCGAATGGCTCGTTAAAGGTTCAAAAGATCCGGACAACCGGGTCATGATTGTTACAAACTTGAAATTAAATACCAGTGAATTACCGCCAAGCATTTTAGCTGGTGATGAATTAGTAGTGGAGGCTGAATTATTAGATAAGGGCAGACGAATAACTCGAAAATCATTTTTAAATTTAGTTAAATTTGAAGTGGAAGTAAATAATAACAAACATCACAGCATGCAGGATAAAGGTGAATATGGAGATAAGAAAAAAGCTGATGGCCGCTATAGCATTAACCTTCACAGAGAGTTGTCAGGTGGTGAGCAAGCATTAACGATTCGAGCAAAGGGTGCGACATTTGAGCGAGAAATTCGTTATACGGTGGATTATTTTCTGAGTATTGTTGACGTAAAATTAACTGAAGATGAAGCTGCGGAAAATTTATATCTTTCGATCATCCCTCACGTGGAAATAGTACAGGCAGAAAGTCTTAATATAAAAGTTAAACTAGAAAATGGGGATGTTATACCAATTCATCAGGAGCCGGGAGGCCTATGGTTGAGTGAGATTAACAGTGAGCACAATAATAAATTTGTTGTTATTCATGTACAGGCAAAAAGGCATACAGGTGAAGCAGTAGAGACAAAAATAAAGAAAAAACTAACATTGAAAATGCCCGAAAAGAAAACACATGCTCCATCATCAGAACATGAAACATCTGGAAATGAGCATGAAGAAAATAATAATAATGCCGATACCGAGGAAGTTGTTGAAGATGAAGAGACAAACTGGTTCCTTATAGGCTGGGTTACCATGATCGTCAATCTAGTTATCGGCATAATTGGCGTACTTGGATTTCAATTCTGGAAGAAAAAGAAAGCGGTCAATGATCAAGAGGAAGAGAAGGAGATGGAGGTGTGAATGAGTTTTACTCAAGCTTGTTTTTACTGATTAGTGAAATAGGTGTATTCTTGCTTCTGATTCTTGGCACGGTTGCATTTATGGCTAAGAAAAGGAGCATGAAAGATAAGGCGCTTGCAATAGTGCTGGTGGAAAAAATAAAAAAATCAGAACCTAAAAAAAGGGAAAAATTATTATCCATGCTGAAAGATGTCTACGGCTATGATGATGAAAAAGCTGAAGAGAAAATGGATGTACTGATAAAGCATGAGAAGAGGCTGTATAATAATTTAATTCATATTTTCCTAAAAAAAGATAGAGGGAAAATTTCAGATTTTGATAAATATTTAAATGATGTTATTGAGTCCTATCAGGGGATATCGAATGTAGAAGGTGGAAACGGTTCTGATGCCTCTGATAATGGTGAAGAAGGTGGCTCCAACCTTGTTATTACCCGCGAAGAAAACAGCAAATTACGTGACGCCAATAAAAAACTAAAAAAAGATCTAGATGCCGCAATGCAAACAATGGAGTCCATGATGTCCGAATACGCATCGATGTATGAAGGCGGCAAGAAGGATGGTGAGCAAAGAATGAAAAATGAAATGTTCAAACTAAAGCAGGTACTAGAAAAAGAGTCTGATGAAGACGATGATACTGATGGTGGAGTTGAAGATCTTGATATAGACTTTGATGAAATTGATCTGGATGAGGATACGAAATCTGACAAATAATCATAGAGAAGATGTAGCCGAGGGGAGTAGAATAAACACCGGTATTGATGTGATAATACCGGTTTTTTATTGGCCGTAGATATTGTGGATCACCGGGAATAGTAGATGGCAGTTATCTGGCGAAAGAAGCATGAAGGCTCAACCTATGAAATTCGAGCCGCAGGACGCAGTCGGCGCTTATATACTAACGGTGTATTTCATACGCAATATAATCCGGCTCGCGTGGTAACCGGGGGGATCTGGGATTTACTTATGATTCCTGCATTTTTCAAACCGGTTGAAGAAATAAAGCGGGTACTGGTGCTGGGTGTTGGTGGGGGTGCGGTGATTCGACAGTTAAATCGATTTGCTTCGCCAGATCATATTATTGGTGTTGAACTTAATCCGGTTCATTTGCATGTGGCCAGAAAATACTTTGGTGTTAACCGCTCTGAGGCTGAATTGATTCAGGCTGATGCGATTTCCTGGCTAAAAGAATACGATGGTCCAGGCTTTGATTTGATCATTGATGATTTGTTTTTCGAGGAAGAGGGGGAACCCGTTAGAGCCGTGGCGGCAGACAAGCAATGGCTAAGTGTTATTACTCGAAACCTCAATCCGGGGGGCATGTTGGTGATGAATTTTATCAGCAGCAAAACACTAAAATCTTGTTACTTGCTTTCTAATAATAAACGCAATGTGTATAAGTCCGCTTTTCAGATAAGCATGCCTATTTATGACAATGCCATCGGCATTTTTTTAAGCTTTGAGGCGTCAAGTACTGATTTGAGAACAAACTTAAAAGCCCAGCCAAGATTGGGAGCCAGTTTGAATAACAAAAATCTTAACTATGTAATACGAAAATTATTTTAACCAATGAAGATTATAGATAGCGTAGCCAGATCGACGTAGGGTGATCTTTTTTATAACTGCGATACCACAAACAAAAAGGATAAAGCAAAACTAAGATTGCAATAGTTATAATATATGTAGTATTTAAATCAGAAAAGTGCCGTAAGCCACCATAGGTAGCCGAGCCTTCGAGAATTAAACGGTGTACTAAATAAAAGATCATCGCAGTCTGCCCAAACACCAGTAGCACACCATTTTGTCGCACACCGACTAATCGTTCGATAAACATCATTACTGCCAACAGTAGAGACATAATGCCTAGTTCAAGTAAGATGAAAGTGGCTGACGGGGGATATTTGCTTACATGCAACCACTGTTGCCAGCTATTATCTTCACGATACAAAAACATATTACCGTAATTGTTGTAGTAACGTAGTAGTAAAAATCCAACCAATCCAGCAAAACCCAGTAGAAGAGATAGTGTCGCGGGGCCAATTTTTGCTTTGCCTTCACTATAAGATAGCAGGTAACGACCGAATACCCAGCCTAATATCATCATCGCCAGCCAGGGCAATAGCGGATATTTGATAACCATCTCCGGTGTGGCATAGGTTGAAAATAAAAGTGCAGCGATAATCGATTGAGTATTTTCTTGCGGGGGCCACATTTGTAGTGTGAGCAGCTCACCAAAACCTATCCAGGCAAAGGCCATCAATAATAATGCAGTACTGGAAAATCGTCGAAGTAGAGCCATGCACATCATCGCAACACCGATGGCATACAGCACTTGTATGGTTATGCGCCCAGAAAATAATGAAATAATAGTGGGATCAAGTAAGGCGATAAAAGCACCGCGAAAAAGAATATCTTTATCGATTTTATTTCCATCAAAACCTTTGGCAACTTTTCGTTCGACACTGATGGCCAATGCAGTGCCAGCCAGGAAGACAAATACCGGCGCACACAAATGGCTAATCCAGCGGCTAAAAAAAGCAAAATCGGGTAATGCCGTACCCGTTATATATAGTGCAGCAGAGTCAGAAGAAATATGATTTGAATTGTAGGCCATCGATACATGATCCAGCACCATCAGGATCATCACGAAGCCGCGCATCCAGTCGATGGATGCTATTCTCTTTGAGTTAGCCATAGGCTATTATTTTTTATTAAGAGGGACAAAGTTAAATTTTTGACCGCCGATTGCCGCTTGATACATTAAACCGCCTTTGGCGTAGGTAAATGTTGCCATACCTTTTTGATACTGGCTTTTTGCCTGACTACCCGGCCCACCGCCAGCGGATGCGCCTGCGGTTGCCCCCGTTGTACTAGTGCTTGCCTGCGCACCTGCGGTGATAGCAACTGCCGAGGCTTCGGCTGAAAACTCGAAATTACCATTGGTAAAATCATCATAGGCGCGTTTGTCTTTGAAGAAAATAATTTGGCTAAATGCCTGTCCACCAGCCTGAAAGCCGAAGCTTAATTGAGTCATGCTAGTTTCGCCGGTGACTTTGCCTGCTCGGTAAACCTGACCGGTTCCATGTGCGCCGCCGATGCCTAATCCAGCTTTGCCAATGGTCGGGAATAATGCATAACCATAGGCAGAGTTAAAAAATGAATGGGTTTCTGTGGCAGCTTTGAATGATTTAACGGCATCATTATAACCATCAGCATAACTCAGTGGTGTGATGACTAATCCACTGAGCAGGCATAACGCAGTAAGTATCTTTTTCATGTTATTATTCCTTGCATTCGGTCAGATTCTTAGCGAGTGGATTTGATGCGAAACAGTGTAACAGTTTTGATCTCGTTTCAAAATTATTTGCTGGTTACTCTGGCATTCAGCCTTAAATAAATATTTTATTAAAATAATGCATATTTCAATATTAGAAAGGTCAGTATGTCGAAATCACTTGCTAATTTGATATAAGAAATCGCAGATTAAAAACCAGACAATAATGGCGTGTATTTGTGTTTGCCAAACTAAAATAGTTGAAAGTATATGAACCCCGTATCAGACAAAAATAACTTTCTTTATCTCGTGATCTCATTAGTGTTTTTGCTTCTGGTGGGCGCATTGGTAGAACAGTTTCCCAGTAAACTTGGGCAGCATTTATTTCAGTCGATTACCGTCATTACTCTGGCGACAGGTATTATTGGTATTAAATCTTCGCGACGCTGGTTTAATACGGGGGTCGGTTTCATAGTTTCTGTCATTTTGGTGGTCATGCTGGGCGTGCTACTCGATGTGTCAGGCATGAGCTATTTGCACTTGCTGATGTTAATTATTTTTTATTGCTGGGCGATCTGGCTGGCGGCCAGACAGGTTTTGTTTACCGGGCCGATTGATGGCAATAAAATAATCGGTGCTATCTGTATTTATCTATTAATGGGACTGATATGGACACTGTTCTATCTGTTTATCGCACAGGCGATGCCCAATGCCTTTAATGGCCTTGAACAGCAGGTCTGGTATGATAATTTTGCAGATGTGGCTTATTATAGTTTTGTTACGCTCACCACATTAGGGTACGGCGATATCAGCCCCATCGTTCCGATTGCCCGGTTCTTTGTGTATATGGAGGCCATTGTGGGCGTGTTTTATATGGCAATTCTGGTAGCAAGCCTGATTGGTATTAAAACATCTACGTTAACATCGGATAAAGATTAATCGGTTAGAGAAGATTTTATAATTTTCAGCACCTTCTTTTATTTAGAGGGATGTACGGCTTAACCAGTAGTTAAAAGAAAATAAGTTAAAAATTAAGGATGAAAAATGAACCACAGAGAATTTTCAAAAAATACCATTGAGGCTACCATCCGAGTCGGTCTGCTGGTGCTGCTTGCTATCTACTGTTTTAACATCATTAAGCCATTTATTCTGCCTGTCATCTGGGGGGTGATTATTGCGGTTGCAATATACCCCGTCTTTGCAAAGCTTAAATCCGCACTGGGGGGGAGAAATAAACTGGCATCGGTTGTGTATACGCTGGTTGCACTGGCTTTATTAATTACGCCCACGGTTATGATTGCTAATTCAGTAATTGATAGCTCCAGTATTATGGCTGAAAAATATGAGGCCGGTACATTGGAAGTTCCTCCACCGAATAACAGTGTTAAAGAGTGGCCGTTAATTGGTGAAAAAACCTATGATTTCTGGTTGCAGGCCTCAGATAACCTTGAGGTAACTTTAATAAAGTATAAAGCTGAAACCCAAAAAATTGGGGAAAGCATTATTTCCGGTGCTGCAGGTGCGGCGGGTACAGTTTTGCAGTTTGTATTGTCGATTATTATTTCCGGAATTTTATTAGCAAATGTAGACGGCGCTTATAAACTTGCCATCAAAGTTTTTAATCGGCTGACGAATATTAAAACGGGTAAGGAATATACCGATTTAGCCAAAGCTACAATTCGAAGTGTTGCGCAGGGGGTGCTGGGCGTCGCCATGATTCAGGCCGTGTTTTCTGCATTGGGCATGATGGTTATGGATGTTCCTGCCTGGGGGCTATGGACAATGGTGGTGCTGGTATTTGCCATTGCACAACTTCCACCCATACTGGTACTAGGTTTTGTTAGCGCCTATGTATTCTCGGTTGCCGAAACCACGCCTGCGGTTATCTTTTTAATCTATTGTCTTATCGTCAGTGCCAGTGATGGTTTCTTAAAACCATTATTTCTGGGGCGTGGGATGGCGACACCCATGTTGGTGATTCTGTTGGGCGCAATCGGCGGCATGATGATGTCTGGCATTATTGGCTTATTTGTCGGCGCAATTGTTTTAGCTCTGGGCTATGAATTGTTTATGAAATGGCTGAATGAAGATGAAAATCCGGTTGAGACATCGGCCTAAATAATGATATTAGAATTAAATTTAGTTCAGCATGGAAAACAAAATGCCTGAAGAAAATAACGATACAAATATAGAAAACACAACTGATCCTGTACGAAAAATATCAAAATATGTTTTATACCTGGTCATATTTTTATTTTCCTGGTATGTGATCGCTGATCGTATTGCACCCTGGACCGATCAAGCCCGCGTACAGGCCTATGTGGTGCCGATTGTTTCTCAGGTCTCAGGCAGGGTAATTGAAATCAATGTTAAGAAAGATCAAAAAGTCCAGCCGGGTGAAATTTTATTTAAGATTGATCCCGCAGACTATGAGCTGGCGGTAGAAAATGCAGACTCTGCCTTAGAGCTAGCCGGTCAGGAAATTGGAGCTGGTACTGCTTCGGTTACCACCGCACAGGCGGGAGTGGTTGAGGCGGAAACACACCTCGAGCACATGCAGGTGCAGAGTGTGCGAGTTTATGAATTAGAGCAGAAAAATGTGCTTTCAAAATCAGATGGCGATAAAGCGCGCGCTAAAGTCAAAGCCGCAGAAGCGCAACTGATGAAAGCACGTGCGCAACTGGAACAGGCTAAACAGGCGCTGGGTGAAAAAGGCAATAAAAATCCGCGCATCCGCTCTGCTCTTGCCGCACTTAAAAAAGCCCAACTGGATTTAAGTCGAACAACAGTTGTTGCGCCTTCGCTGGGTGGCATCACCAATTTGCAAATCGATGTGGGACATTATGCAAATGTGGGTTCGCCGCTGATGACCTTTATTGAAATTGATAATATCTGGATTCAGGCGAACCTGCGTGAAAACAATATTGCCAATATCAAACAAGGAGACGCCGTTGACATTACCCTGGATGTCGCGCCGGGTAAAATTTTTACCGGCAAAGTGAGCAGTATTGGTTTTGCGGTAGATAGTGGCACATCAGGCCGGGTAGGCGATTTGGCCTCAGTTGAAGGCAAGTCCGGCTGGTTACGTGATGCTCAACGCTTCCCGGTTATTATAAATTTTGATGATGATAGCGCTCGCGGGTTTCGCAGGTTGGGTGGGCAGGCTGATGTGCTAGTTTACACCGGCAACAACTGGATTATTAATTCTCTGGGCTGGATCTGGATTCGGGTACTAAGCTGGTTCTCCTACGTCTATTAGTATGTTTGTCCGTCTAGCAGAAAAAACCTCATCGTTTAAGGATTGGCTATTTTTAATTAGCCAGAATCCGACCAGCGTTCGGAGTCTTCGCTTTGCAACCGGCGTCACGCTGGCGGTTGCACTGGCCTACGGAATTAACTGGCCACTGGCTTTTTTAATGCCGGTTTTAACGGCAGTTATTTTAGCGTTACCCCTGCCCATGCCGCCCTTGAAGGCGGGACTGAAAAATATGGCATACACGTTACAGGCCTTTGCACTTGGTCTGGTATTTTCATTGTTTTTCTTACACTATCCACTGGCCTATCTTTTAATGCTGGCTCTGGTGTTATTTCATCTCTATTATTACGTTAATCGAGGTGGCTCGTTCTGGCTAACCTTAATGAGCCTGATTGCAGTTTTATTATTGCCGATGCTGGCAAATACAGGTGAAGGGCTGGCCGTTGGTTTTTCGTTCGGTTTTGTTCTGTCCGGTTGGTTAACGGTGATTATGGTCTGGGTCGCCTATTTATTAGTACCCAATTCGAAGATCATCGCATTGCCACAGACGCCCGGTTTTAAGCGAGGCTATTCAGCTATTGCTGCGAAAACGGCGCTTAAAAGCACCCTTGTTACTTTTCCCATCGCCAGCCTGTTTATTATTTTTAACCTGACAGATTATTTACTGGCAATGATTTATTCCGCCATATTTATTTTAAAACCGGAATTAAGTGCGGGCAAAGAAGCAGGAACCAACTCACTCATTTCAACCTTGCTGGGTGGCCTGTGCGCGATGGTGTTTTACTGGTTAATTGTGGCAGTGCCAGAGTTCCACTTCTTCATTGCGCTTATGTTGTTAACCACCTTGTTATTCGCAATCAATATTTTCTCCGGCCAGGCCAACTCAAAATATTACAGCTCCGCATTTATTGCCTTACTGATACTGGTGAACGGCAGCATGGCAGAGGGGGCTGATTTTAGTGTTCTCTTCATCAATAGAATATTGCTTACGGTTTTAGCCATCGCCTATATTATTGTAGCCTTAAAAATACTGGACAGTTGGTTAAACAAGCGGCAGGCAGGGATGCTTTAACCCAGTCTTCCTTAGACTGGCATTCTATTAAAATATCGAAAAACCAGCCTCAATCCGCTCGAGAATCATTTTTAGCTTTTTGGTATTCGCGGTGTTGTTATCTAAGGTGGTTTGTTCCCGACAGCGCTTGCCCTGAAAACGGAAATCGAAGAACAATTTTCCGTTGTCTGAACATGCACGAATATTACCCATTGCAAACCCCTCCACCCGCCATGGGTACAATCAATCTATTCG
>CAZIJT010000035.1:0-21762 GCA_964539595.1 uncultured Thiohalophilus sp.
GTTGAAAAAAAGGTAATAATATGACAAAGAAAATTTTAATCCTCCCCGGTGATGGCATTGGTCAGGAAATCGTAGCCGAAGCGGTCAAGGTGCTTGGCTGTTTACAAAAAGATTTTGGTTTGAAGATCGAACTGGAAGAAGCACTAGTGGGTGGCACTGCCTATGACGATAGTGGTTCACCGTTACCAGAGAGCACATTAAAGCTGGCAAAAGAAGCCGATTCGCTTTTGCTGGGTGCAGTCGGTGGGTATAAATGGGAATCGCTGGATATTGCGGTGCGCCCGGAGAAAGGTCTGCTGGGTCTGCGCGCCGAGCTGGAACTGTTTGCGAATCTGCGCCCGGCTATTTTATATCCGCAACTGGCCGATGCCTCAAGCCTGAAACCCGAAGTGGTATCCGGGCTGGATATTATGATTGTGCGCGAGTTGACTGGCGGCATTTACTTCGGTCAGCCACGAGGCGTACGTACCCTCGACAATGGCGAGCGGGAAGGCTACAACACCCTGGTATATCGTGAGTCTGAAATCGAACGTATCGCCAACGTTGCCTTTGATATAGCGGCGAAACGTGACAGTCGCGTTTGTTCAGTCGATAAGGCCAATGTGCTTGAATGTACGGAGCTATGGCGTGAGGTCGTTATCCGGGTTGGCGAGGATCATAAAAATATTGAACTCAGTCATATGTACGTGGACAATGCCGCCATGCAACTGGTGCGTGCGCCGAAGCAGTTTGATGTGATGGTCACCACTAATATGTTCGGTGATATTTTATCGGATTGTGCCGCTATGCTCACCGGTTCCATCGGCATGTTGCCTTCGGCTTCGCTTGATATTAACAGCAAGGGCATGTACGAACCGATCCACGGTTCTGCACCAGACATTGCCGGGCAGGGCGTGGCCAATCCGCTGGCGACAATTTTATCGGTGGCAATGATGTTGCGTTATAGTCTGGACGAAGCCGCACTGGCCGACCGTATCGAACAGGCGGTCAACAACGTACTGGATCAGGGCTTGCGTACGCAGGATATATATAGCAATGGTATGAAAAAGATCGGCACTGCTGACATGGGCGATGCCGTGGTTGCGGCTATGCGATGAAAGGCTTCAACGCATAGGCGCAAAGAACGCAAAGTTTTTTAGTTATTTTCTTTGTGTTCTCAGCGTCTTTGCGTTGGATTTTGAAAGATACAGTATGAGGAAATTGTGATGAAAAGAGTAGGTCTAATAGGCTGGCGTGGCATGGTGGGTTCGGTGCTGATGCAGCGCATGCGTGAGGAAAAAGATTTTGATTTGATTGAGCCGATCTTTTTTACTACTTCACAAGCCGGTCAGCCGGGGCCGGATGTGGGCAAGGATGTGCCTGCATTGAAAGACGCAAAAAATATTGACGAACTTAAAGCGATGGATGTGATCCTGTCCTGTCAGGGTGGCGGTTATACCGAAGACATTTACCCTAAATTACGTGCGGCAGGCTGGAAGGGTTACTGGATTGATGCGGCCTCGACATTGCGGATGGAAGACGAGAGCATCATCGTGCTGGATCCGGTTAATCTCGATGTAATTAAAGATGGTTTGAACAAGGGTGTAACTACCTTTGTGGGTGGCAACTGTACCGTGAGTTTAATGCTGATGGCATTGGGCGGATTGTTCCAGAATGATTTGATCGAATGGATTTCACCAATGACCTATCAGGCGGCATCGGGGGCGGGGGCGCGCAATATGCGTGAGCTGCTACAACAAATGGGATCGCTGCGTGACTCTGTGGGCGATCTGCTCGATGATCCGGCTTCGGCTATTTTAGAAATTGATAAACAGGTGACCGCACATCTGCGCGGAGACACGTATCCGGTGGAAAACTGGGGGGTGCCGCTGGCGGGTAGTTTAATTCCCTGGCTCGATAGCCAACTTAAGTCAGGACAAAGCAAGGAAGAGTGGAAGGCCGAAGTGGAAACCAACAAGATCCTCGGTAATGCTAAAGCCATTCCTATTGATGGCCTTTGTGTACGCATCGGAGCCATGCGTTCGCATTCTCAGGCGCTAACCATCAAGCTGAAAAAGGATGCCCCACTGGATGAAATTGAAACTATGCTGGCTGAGGCCAACGACTGGGTCAAAGTTGTGCCCAATGATCGCGAACGCAGTATGAACGAGCTCACGCCTGCTGCAATTACCGGCACCCTGACGGTTCCCGTTGGTCGTCTGCGCAAGCTGACGATGGGCAATGAGTATCTTTCCGCCTTTACCGTAGGCGATCAATTGCTCTGGGGTGCGGCGGAACCCTTGCGACGGATGTTGCGGATTCTGCTGGATGCATAATCAACAGAATTGAGCCGGTTTTTAATGTTTTTCCGGCAATGGGCGATAAACACCTTTAGAGGTGTTCAAACCACTGAAATTTTGGTAAAAGACTATTTATAAGCTATAGTTACTGAAGACTTGTAAAGGCTATTCAAAGCTAAGTTCGGTAACTTTTTGAAAAATAAATAGAAACTGCTACATTTGCTCGATTGGGTTCCTAATTTGCTATTTTAGCCAGGGGATTTGAGTAAATTTAGCTCAGAGTTACGCCACAGGCGTAATGGATCAGGAGAGGTTTTAATATGCTGCGTACGCTGCCTAGATTTTTAACAGCATGCATTTTGATAGTAACGCCCTTAGTTGCAAACGCATTGGGATTTGGCAATATTAAACTCAATTCCGCGCTCAATGAGCCACTGGATGCCGAGATTGGCCTGTTATCCGCGACTGTGGATGAGGTTAGCGGATTGAAGGTACAAATGGCTTCCCGTGAAGCCTTTTTGCGTGCCGGCGTTGACCGCCCCTCTTTTTTGGGTGCCTTCAATATTGAAATCAAGAGTCGTACGGATGACTCTTTCTATATACATATGACCAGCCGCCAGCCGGTGCGTGAACCTTTCCTGAATTTCCTGCTTGAACTTAACTGGTATAACGGTCGCATTTTACGCGAATACACGGTGTTGCTGGATCCGCCAGGTCGTGTGGTCAAACAGCCCGCCGTAATTGCGACACCTGAAGTCACCCAGCCTGCACTGATTGCCAGAGAACCTGAGCCAGCCTTACCCGTAGAACCTGAAGCTGTCGCTGAGGTTGAATCTGCACCGGTTCCTTTCCCCGTTCCCGTCCCGGTAACGATTGAAGCTGAAACTGCGACGGAGCCAGAGCCTGTTGTTGCGGAAGAATTGGCAGTAGAAGAACCTGTTGTGCCGGAAGAGCAGGTTATAGAAGAAGCGGCATTGCCTGAGCCGGCTGAAGCCGTGATTGAACCTGAAACTATACAGGCCGATAGCGAAGTATTACCCGAACCGGTAGCCGTCACTGAAGACAGCATGCTGGCAGAAACGGCGGTCGTTAGCGCAGGCGTGATAGCCTTTGATGAATCCAGCGCGTTCAGTGATGACACTGAATTGTTCCCACGTATTCCGCTGACTGAGTATCAGGAAGGTCAGGCGGTGCAGTATGCCGAGGCTGAACCGTTGGCGCAGGGTGAGTTGGATTATGGTATTACCCGCAAGGGCGACAATCTCTGGACAGTGGCGAAGAAACTGCAAGCGGGTGATGAGTCGGTCAGCATTTATCAAATAATGATGGCACTGCTTAATAATAATCCAGAAGCATTTAGAGAAGGGAATATCAACCGACTGAAAATTGGTCATGTCCTGCGTATTGAAGATCCTGCCCTGCTGCAGGCGATGAGTGATGATGAGGCGCGTGCCGCTTACCGCATTCAGACCGAGGATTGGGAAAACTATCGTCAGGAGTTGGGGGCTGTTGCCAGTGCTGATGCGACACAGCCTATTATTGCCGGTGATCTTGACGCACCTGTTGATATGGGCGAAACCGAAACAACGGGTGAGCTGACGGTAGCCGCACCCGGTGGTGAAGAATTGACTGCTGGTGAAGGTCTGGCCGATAACGGTCTGGATGGTGAAGTTGCCACGCTGAGAGAAGAGTTGCGTCAACTACGTTCCGATGCCGACGCCATGGGCGGCACGGATGAAGCATTAAATAGCCAGATCAAAGAACTGGAAACTGAGCTGGCTGATATGCAACGCGCTATCTCAATTCAGGATACGGAACTGGCTGCCGTGCAGCAGATGGCGGCTAAAGCAAATGAGATAGAAGAACCTGTTAGTGAAGAAGCCGCCGTTGAAGTTGAAACTGCTGAGGCTGAACCACTGGTGGAAGAAGTCGAACAGGCAGTTGTGGCCACAGATGAAACAGTTGCTGCTGCGCTAACAGAAGAAGCCGCTACTGAGGAGATGGCGTCGGAGCAGGCGCAGCCAGAACAAATGCCTGTTACTGAGCTAGAAGAATCTGTTGTTGCGGAAGAAGCCGTTCAACCTGCACCCGTTGTTGCACCTGTTCCTGCGCCTGCGCCGGTTCAGACAAAGGACACCGGTTTGATGGCGACGGTGAGTGGCGTATTTGCCGGAATTGCGGCTACCCTTAGCGGAATGATGGGTTCCATGGCCGGTGATTCGCTGCTGTTGTTCATCGGATTGCCGGTGTTGCTGGTACTCATAATTCTGATGGTTATCGTCATCCGTCGTCGTAAGCAGGCGCAGGGAGGATTCCAGGAAAGTATTCTCACGGGTGAACCCGCTTCAGTGACGGCTGATCAGGCTGAAGCTAAAGAAGAAGAGTCGTCGTTCCTCAGTGACTTTGCGGTTAGTGGTGCCGGTGCTATTCAAGCTGAAGATAGCGAAGTTGATCCGCTGACTGAAGCCGATGTGTTTATGGCCTATGGTCGCTATGAGGCTGCCGAAGAACGTCTGACTGAGGCAATGGAAAATGATCCTTCACGTCAGGAATTAAAACTCAAATTACTGGAACTCTACAGCGCAACCAAAAATCAAAGCGCATTTGAATCAACAGCAGAAGATTTTTACGCCAGTCTGGGTGAAGACGCTAATTCTAATCCGATGTGGGAAAAAGTGCTGACGATGGGCGTCGAGCTTGCACCAAACAACCCGCTATTCACGGGTGATGTGGTAGCGCCTGCTGCCGCTGAGAACCTTGCCGAAGATCCCGGTGTTAACTTATCCGATAGTCAGGTGATGGATGATAATCAGGTGATGGACATTGGTCTGGAAACCGGTGTATTCCAGAGCGAAGATCTGGAACCTGAGAAAGAGCAAACTAGCGAACTGGACTTCAACCTTGATCTCGATAGCATGGATGACGAGCCTGAAGTAGCGGAAACTCAAGCGGATGAAGTAGCAGAAGTAGAAGCGGTTGCAGATAAGGCTGCGTTTAGCGTTGATGATCCCGCCAGCGTTGAAGACAATAGCCTTGATTTCAATCTTGATCTGGACAGCGGCGTTGCGGAAGAATTAGAAACTGAATCTTCCGAGCCACCAACGGCTGAAATGGAAATACCAGAGGAAGCGGATAGTGGGCTTGATTTTAATCTCGATGCGGGTGAAGAAACGGCTACTGATATCCCGGCAGATGATGCAGATGCGCTGGATCTAAGTTTCAGTGAACCCGCCGAAGCGGCTCAGGATGATAATTCAGATGTGCCCGATCTCGATTTTGCACTGGATGTGGGTGACGATGTAACTGATGCAGGCAGTGCTGAATCTGATCAGACCATGGTGATTAATCTGGACGATGCTGACGGTGTTGTCGGAGAAAACGATGATACCTCGATAGATCTGAATTTAGATAATCTGGAAGATCAGGATCCGGTCTCGACTGAGAGCGAAGCGGTTGCTAGTAGTGCCGAAGAGCTAAACGATGAGAATGATGAAACACTGGCGATTGACCTGGGTGGCAGCCTGGACTTCGATTCAATGGACAGTGACGGCGAGGACACCGCCGCGGATTTGACCCTTGATATTGAAGAGGCATCTGATGCCGCTGATCTGGATCTAGCGGCTGGCGGCGATGAAGTGGGTACCAAGCTTGATCTGGCTCGTGCTTATATTGATATGGGCGATCCCGAAGGCGCACGCAGCATTCTGGATGAAGTGCTGGATGAAGGTAACGACGAACAGAAACAGGATGCGCAGCAGTTGATTCAACAGATTGCCTGATATGCATCCGGTCATCCGGATAATCTGCTTCCTGGTCTTTGTGGCCTGCCTGTCCCGCGCTAATGCGGGACAGTTGTTTTCAGGCATGAGTTTATTGTTCCTGCTTTATCTTTATTCTCCCGTGGATTTTCTTCCTCAGGCGCGCACCATGCTGTTGCGGCTTCGTTGGTTTTTTCTTTCTATCCTGGTTCTTTATTTCTGGATGACGCCAGATAATGCTCTGCTAACGGACTCATCGGCTCTACTTTCTTTCATCCCGCCCGGAATTATTACTGGGCTAGAACGAATTTTTTCACTGGTACTCGTGGTTGTTGGCGTGAGTTATTTACTGGCCAGTCTGCACCAAGAGCAGTTAATCGCGGCAATTTACTGGTTAGCGACACCCTTTTCATTTACGGGGCTGGGGCGTGAAAAGTTGGCGTTGAGACTGGTAATGGGAATAGATGCGGTAAATAAACTGGCGACTTCACCACGATTCAAAGATGAAAATGGGCGTGGGTCAGGGAAAAGCCTGTATTACCGAGTAACTAGATCGCTGCAATATTATTATCAATATGCGCTGAGCTGTGCAGAACAAGATTCAGATAAAGAATATAGCTTCGATTGTCTATTACCACCGGCACTGTGGCAATGGTGTTTCCCCGTGGGACTTTATATTTTGTTTTTACTGGCTGGTCGTGAATGGCTGTGATCCTGGTAATGCGCAGGGAAAAGTGAAGTGATGAGAATTGCAGCAGCTGTTGAATATGATGGTCGACCCTATAGTGGCTGGCAAATTCAGGATGGCGTTAAAACTATACAGGACGAAGTTGAAAAGGCCTTGTCAAAAGTTGCGGATCATCCTGTGCGTGTGGTTTGTGCTGGACGCACCGATACCGGGGTACATGCGGCGAGTCAGGTTATTCATTTTGATACCGCAGCGCAGCGCAGCGAGTACTCCTGGGTGCGAGGTACGAATACGCATTTACCCGAGAGTATTTGTCTGCGTTGGGCAAAGCCTGTTAATGATAATTTTCATGCACGGTTCATGGCGCGGCGGCGCAGCTATCGCTATATTATTTTGAACCGTCCGATTCGCCCGGCCTTTTTAATGGGCAAAGTAGTGTGGGAGCATCGGCCACTGGATGTTGCAAGGATGGCGGCGGCGGCAAAGTACCTGCTGGGTGAACATGATTTTAGTTCCTATCGTGCACAGGCCTGTCAGGCCAAATCACCGGTACGCACCATGCATAATGTTGATGTTTCCCGTAGTGGAGAATTTATCTACCTCGATGTATGTGCAAATGCATTTCTGCATCACATGGTGCGCAATATTGCCGGGGTACTGATGAGTATTGGCGCAGCTGAAAAACCGGTTGAATGGGCGAAGCAGGTGCTGGAATATCGAGATAGAACCAAAGGTGGAATAACGGCACTGGCAACAGGGCTTTATCTTGTTCGAGTTGATTATGATGCAGAGTTCAATTTGCCTGAAGACGTGTTAATGCCGGTCTACGGATAAATGTTTTATAAAATTTGTTCGGATTGATCCAGGTCAATTCCAGTTGACGTTGATTTTGGCATTATCCTTTTCGACATATCGTAACTATCTCTTTAAACCCACCTCCCGGTGGGTTTTTTTTGCCTGTAATATATGCAAATGTTCCGCCGTTGTATAGCGTAGCCAGTAGAGCCGTAGGTGCGGCTTCTACCCTTCGGGCACCATGAGCCGCACTGGTTTACCTAGAGGCGAACCCATAACGGATACCCCATCCGCTTGCGGTAGGGAGATTTATTTTAAGTCCCTGTAATACAAAAAGAATCTTCTCTTAGCTATCACTCCTGTCTTTCACTTTTGGCCATGAACTGTTAAGCTCCCGGCTTTTGCGGCGGGTGGCTTTAACATTGCGGATACGAGTCAAAATTTGCGGTATTACCCGGCTTGAGGATGCGCTGAGCGCCGTGCAGCTGGGTGCCGATGCGCTAGGGTTTGTTTTTTACCCGCCCAGTCCCCGTGCCTTGGATGCCGAACAGGCACAGGCCATCATTGCTTCGTTGCCGCCCTTTGTGACCACGGTAGGATTGTTTGTCAATCAGGCTGAGGCCTCTATCCGTAGTCTGCTTGAGCAGGTCTCACTGGATACCCTGCAATTTCACGGTGACGAGTCTGAAGCGGATTGTCGTCGCTATGCCCGCCCTTATATCAAGGCACTGCGCATGAAAGCAGGTGCTAATATTGCGCAACAGGCTCAGCAATACCCTTCTGCATCCGCTATTCTGCTGGACAGCTATCAGCAGGGTGTGCCGGGCGGAACCGGGCAGACCTTCGACTGGGACAGCATTCCTGAACTGCAACAACCGCTAATTCTGGCAGGAGGATTGTCGCCTGATAATGTCGCGGATGCGATCAAGGCGGTGCGACCTTATGCGGTGGATGTCAGTGGTGGGGTCGAGGCGGCGAAGGGCATCAAAGATCATCAGAAAATGGCAGCATTTATCAATGAGGTACGGTAGTGGGCAATAATTCGAATTCATATCAAATGCCGGATGAACGCGGACATTTTGGCGTTTATGGTGGCATGTTCGTGGCAGAAACCCTGATGGGGCCGTTGGCGGAATTACGCGCGGCTTATGAAAAATACTTGCAGGATGCTGATTTTCTTGCCGAGCTGGATTATGAATTACAGCAATATGTGGGACGTCCCAGCCCCCTGTATTTTGCCGAGCGCTGGAGTGAGCAGCTAGGCGGCGCGCGTATTTACCTGAAACGCGAAGATTTGAATCACACCGGTGCGCACAAGGTTAACAATACCGTGGGTCAGGCATTGTTAGCCAAACGCATGGGCAAAACCCGGATCATTGCCGAGACTGGAGCTGGTCAACATGGGGTGGCCAGCGCCACGGTCGCCGCGCGTTTAGGGATAGAATGTGTCGTTTACATGGGCGCGGAAGATATCCAGCGTCAGGCCATGAACGTATTTCGGATGAAATTGCTGGGTGCGACCGTAGTGCCGGTGGAATCGGGTTCTCGCACCCTGAAAGATGCGCTCAACGAAGCCATGCGTGACTGGGTGACAAATATTGATGACACCTTTTATATCATTGGCACGGTTGCCGGTCCGCATCCCTATCCCGCGATGGTGCGTGACTTTCAGACTATTATTGGCCGCGAATCTCGCGCCCAGATCCTGGAGCAGGAAGGTCGCTTGCCAGATGCGCTGGTTGCCTGTGTCGGTGGGGGATCCAATGCCATTGGTTTATTCCATCCCTTTATTGATGACACCGATGTCGCTATTTATGGCGTCGAAGCCGCCGGTGATGGGCTGGAAACTGGCCATCATGCCGCGCCCCTGTGCGCAGGTCAGCCGGGGGTGCTGCACGGTAATCGCACCTATTTAATGGAAGATGAACACGGCCAGATTATTCACACCCATTCTATTTCTGCCGGTCTGGATTATCCCGGCGTCGGCCCCGAACATGCCTGGTTAAAAGACAGTGGTCGGGCAAACTATGTGGCGATTGATGATAACGAAGCTTTGCAGGGCTTTCATGATCTCACTCGGATCGAAGGCATTATCCCCGCGCTGGAATCCAGTCATGCACTGGCTTATGCGACAAAACTTGCACCCACTATGAGAAAAGACCAAATTATTATCGTTAATCTATCTGGTCGCGGCGATAAGGATATTCATACTGTTGCAGAACATGAGGGGATCACCCTATGAGTCGTCTGCCTGCCTGCTTTGAAAAACTACGCGCATCGGGCACGACCGCGCTGATTCCTTATGTGACGGCTGGTGATCCTGAACCCAGCATCACCGTGCCGCTGATGCATGCGATGGTCGCGGCGGGAGCCAATATTCTTGAGTTGGGTGTACCGTTTTCTGATCCCATGGCCGAAGGCCCGGTGATTCAACGGGCGATGGAGCGGGCGTTGGCCTACGAGGTATCGCTGGATGATGTGCTGGAAATGGTGCGTACTTTTCGCAAGACTGATGCCGATACGCCGGTGGTGTTAATGGGCTATCTCAACCCGGTGGAAGTCAAAGGCTATATAAACTTTGCCACTGAGGCGCAGGCGGCCGGTGTCGATGCGGTGTTGCTGGTAGACATACCGCCCGAGGAAGCGGATGATTTGTTAAACGCACTGAACGCGCATGAGCTGGATATGATTTTTCTGGTGGCACCGACCACTGACAACGCCCGTATCAAGGCCATCACCGCTTCGGGTAGCGGTTTTATTTATTACGTGTCCTTAAAAGGTGTGACCGGTGCCGGGCATCTGGATGTGGATGGCGTTAAGCAACAGGTGGCCAACATTCGGGCGCAAACAGCATTGCCGATTGGCGTGGGCTTTGGCATTAAGGATGCGAAGTCGGCAGCCAGTGTTGCCAGTGTCGCGGATGCGGTGGTGGTGGGTAGCGCGCTGGTGCGCAGAATAGAAGAAAATGCAGATTCTGCCGACAACATTAATCGCTCGGTTGCCAGCCTGCTGAGTGAAATGCGCACGGCGATGGATGCATCGGCCTGAGTCGTTATATTCAATAATCGTAACTACTTGCCCCCTATTCAATAAAATTATGTCGTTGTGTAGGCTGGGCATATGCCCACCATATATGTTTGGATATAGTACAATGGTGGGCAATGCCCACCCTACTTAAGGGCCATTCAACGCTGAGTGGACGGGGTGAGTAGTTACCAATTATCTTTAGTTTGATATTCCTGGAACAGGATTTTTTCAATGAACTGGTTTAGTAAATTATTACCCTCACGAATCCGCACCGAAGGCGGGACTAAAAAAAACGTACCGGAAGGACTGTGGACAAAGTGTACAGCCTGTAGTGCGGTACTTTATCGCGCCGAGATGGAACGCAATGACAATGTTTGTCCCAAGTGTGAACATCACATGCGCGTTAGTGCGCGGTTTCGGCTGGACAAGTTTCTGGATGCGGATGGGCGTGAGGAAATTGCTGCGAATTTAAGCCCGGTTGATGTGCTTAAGTTTAAAGATCTAAAAAAATATAAAGATCGTATTACTCAGGCGCAGAAAAATACCGATGAAAGCGATGCGCTGGTAGTCATTAAAGGTACGGTCAAAAATGTGCCGCTGGTCGCGGTGGCGTTTGAATTCAAATTCATGGGCGGCTCGATGGGCTCAGTAGTGGGCGAACGTTTTGTGCGTGCGGCGAATGTCTGTCTCGAACAGAATATCCCGCTGATCTGTTTTTCCGCCAGTGGTGGTGCGCGCATGCAGGAAGCCCTGTTCTCACTGATGCAGATGGCCAAGACCAGCGCGGTCATCGCGCGGATGAACAAACGCGGCATTCCTTATATCTCGGTGATGACCGATCCCACTATGGGTGGCGTATCGGCCAGTCTGGCAATGCTGGGGGATATCAACATCGGTGAACCCAATGCGCTAATTGGTTTTGCCGGTCCCCGGGTGATCGAACAGACGGTGAGGGAAACCTTGCCGGAAGGTTTCCAGCGCAGTGAATTCCTGCTTGAACATGGCGCGATTGATATGATCATTGATCGTCGTGATATGCGCGATAAAATTGCCAGCCTGCTTTCCATTCTTACCCACCAGTCCGCAGCCTGAGGACACGATTCCACCCAAGTTCTGTTGATGTCCACCCGCTTTGATTCCTTGCAGGACTGGCTTGACTGGCAGGAAACCCTGCACCCCAGTGAAATCGAACTGGGACTCGAACGCACTGCCACGGTATTCAATCGCCTTCACGCTGAGAGATTTTCCTGCCCGGTGATTACGGTGGCAGGCACCAACGGCAAGGGTTCCAGTTTGCGTATGCTGGAGTCCATTTATCAGGCGGATGGTTATACGGTTGGCGCATACAGCTCGCCCCATTTGCTGCGTTATAATGAACGTATTCGTGTTAATGGCGTTGACGCCAGTGATACAGAAATTGCCGCCGCTTTTGCACGCATCGATGCTGCGCGTGCCGATATTTCCCTGACCTACTTTGAGTTCGGCACCCTCGCGGCGCTGGATATATTTATGCGCCAGCAGCCAGATGTGGTGCTCCTGGAAGTTGGGCTGGGGGGACGGCTGGATGCGGTAAATATTGTCGATGCCGATGTTGCCTTGCTCACCGCCATTAGTCTGGATCATACGGACTGGCTGGGTACCAATCGTGATGCGATTGGTTTTGAGAAAGCTGGTATTTTGCGCTCGCACAAACCCGTGGTCTGTAGCGAGGTAGATGTGCCGCAGTCTGTTCTCAAGCATGCGGCTGATCTGGCATCGCCTCTTTACCGACTGGGGCATGAGTTTGATTTTGAAATTCAATCGCCAGACTGGCGCTGGCATGAAAGGCAAGGGCAGACGCTGGATCTACCGTCCCCAGCATTGCGTGGTGCGCACCAGTACCGCAATGCGGCGGGGGTGCTGATGGTGTTGACGCTGTTGCAGCCACGTCTGCCGGTATCCCGAGCGGCACTTCGTGCAGGTCTGCTGAATGCGCGATTGCCGGGACGTTTTCAATCCGTACTCGGGCAGTCTACTAATGCGCCCAGCTGGATCTATGATGTAGCACATAACCCGGATAGTGTTGGCCAGCTGGCACAGATGCTGGCTGACAGCCAACAGCCGGGACGCACTCTTGCCTTGTTAGGCATGTTGGCAGACAAGGACAGTACCGCCGCGCTAAAAGCAATTTATTCACAAATAGATGGCTGGTATCTGAGCGCGCTCGATACTCCGCGCAGCGAAAAGCCGGAAAAACTCAGGGATATTATCCATGCGCTGAGTGAGACACCCTGCGCGGTGTATGCTTCGGTTGCTGAGGCGTGTAGCGCGATTGAAAAATCAGCAAAAGCCGGAGATCGAATTATCGTATTTGGATCATTTTATAGCGTTTCTGAAGCGATGGCGGTAGCGCAGGCACACGGGCAGCGAATATAATAGCGCTTTACAGCAAGGCCGAAAATACAGGCCGGGGATTTGAAAATTCAGGTGGAACAGCAATCTCGACTCAAACAGCGACTGGTGGGCGCTATTGTATTGGTGGCCTTGGGCGTGATTTTTATTCCCATGATCCTTAATGGTGAGCGAGAGCCGGGATTCATTGTTAATGGCAGCACGATTCCGGCTCGGCCTGCCGAGATTGAAAATATCCGTCAGCTTGAGTTTGCCACTGATGATCCGGCGCTAGCGTCTACGCAGCAAAGTCGCTCAGGTGATATTCGTATTCCTGTCGATGAACGTTCCGCGCCGCTTTCTACTAGCAAGCAAGATACGGCTCCGGCGAGTAAAATAAAGCCGAGCAAAGCAATCAGCCGACCTGCTGAACAGCCTGCTGCGAAGAAGAAGCAAACCGCCTCAATGACACCCACGACCTATGCCTGGGCGGTGCAGGTGGGCAGTTTTCAGCAGAAAAATAATGCGCTTAAATTGCGCGACCGTTTACGTAAAGAGAAATACAAGGCCTTTGTCGAAGGCATGCGTAGCAATAACACGCTGATTTATCGAGTCAGGTTGGGTCCATACGTTACGCGCGGCGGGGCAGAGCAGGTGCGAGAAAAACTGTTGGCAAAACAAAAAATGAAAGGGCTGGTGGTCAAGCACCCATAAACGATGATGGTAGAATTGGTTTTGCAACAGGAAAATAAATGATTGGCATTGACTACGCAATTCTCGGAGTATTGTTAATCTCTTCTTTTATCAGTCTGATTCGTGGCTTTGTAAAAGAAGCGCTGTCGCTGGCTGGTTGGATATTATCGTTCTGGGTATCGATGACCTTTGCTGGCGGACTTTCCGAGATGCTGGCGTCGAGTATGGACAATGCGTCCTTTCGTTTGATTGTGGCCTTTGTTGCCCTGTTTGTAATCTCCCTGATTATTTCCACGGCGGTAAACTTTTTTGCGGTGCGACTGGTTCAACGCACCGGCCTGAGCGGAACGGATCGGTTCCTCGGCGTAATTTTTGGTTTTCTGCGTGGGGCTTTGTTAGTCTCGGTACTGGTGTTGTTATCTGGATTAACATCATTGCCCAGAGAACCCATGTGGAAGGAGTCGGCGCTGCTGTTTCGCTTTGAAGCCATTGCCGTATTGATGCAGGATTTTCTGCCGGACAGTGTCGCCGGGAATTTTCATTTTTAGACGTTGTTAAGTTTTTATCTGAGGAAATGTTCATGTGCGGGATCATCGGTATTGTCGCTAAAACCCCGGTCAATCAGTCATTATATGATGGTCTGACCATGCTCCAGCATCGGGGACAGGATGCCGCGGGCATTATTACCTGTGATCAGGATCGCATGCATATGCGCAAAGACAACGGTCTGGTGCGCGACGTTTTTCATACTCGCCACATGCTGCGACTCAAGGGCAATATTGGCATCGGCCACGTACGTTATCCGACGGCGGGTTGTTTTACTTCGGCTGAAGCTCAACCCTTTTATGTGAACTCACCCTTTGGTATTGCGCTGGCGCACAATGGTAATTTAACCAATGCGGAAGAACTCAAACGTGAGCTGTTTGCCCAGGATCGTCGTCATATTAATACCGATTCTGATTCGGAAATTTTATTGAACGTGTTAGCGCATGAGCTGGATTCTTCCAGCAAAATACAGTTACGTCCCGAAGATGCGTTTAAAGCCGTGGCAGCCTTGCATAAGCGTTGTCGCGGTGCTTATGCGGTAGTAACGATGATTACCGGGCGCGGCATCCTTGCCTTTCGTGATCCCCACGGCATACGCCCGTTAGCGATTGGTGTGCGCAATACAGAAAAAGGGATAGAACATGCCGTTGTCTCAGAAAGTGTTGCACTCGGTATTATCGATTATCAGCTACTGCGTGATGTCGCGCCCGGCGAGGCGGTGTTTATTGATATGGATGGCAGCTTGCATACACAACAGTGTGCTGAAAATCCAAAACTCAACCCCTGTATTTTTGAACACGTTTATTTTGCTCGTCCGGATTCGATGATTGATGGCATTTCAGTGTACAAGGCGCGTATGCGCATGGGTGATTATCTGGCCGCAAAAATTAAACGCCTGAAGCCGGATCATGATATCGATGTGGTCTTGCCTATTCCAGATACCAGTCGCACCGCCGCCCTGCAATTATCCTATGCACTGGGTATCAACTACAGCGAAGGTTTTATTAAAAATCGTTACATCGGTCGAACCTTTATTATGCCGGGACAAACCGAGCGTAAAAAATCGGTACGTCAGAAACTTAATCCTATCGAGCTGGAATTTCGTGGTAAGAATGTGTTGCTGGTTGATGATTCGATTGTTCGTGGCACGACTTCAAAACAGATCATCCAGATGGCGCGTGATTCAGGCGCGAAAAAAGTTTACTTCGCCTCGGCTGCGCCACCGGTTCGTTATCCAAATGTCTATGGTATCGACATGCCTGCTGCGCATGAGTTGATCGGTCATGGCCGTAATGATGAAGAGATTGCTAAAGTGATTGGTGCCGACTGGCTGATTTATCAGGATTTAGATGATCTGATCAAAGCCGTTAGCAAGAAAGCCAAAGGCATCAAACGTTTTGACACCGCCGTATTCAATGGTGAGTATGTCACCGGTGATATTGATCAGGCCTACCTTGAACGTATTGAAGTCTTACGAAATAATGATGTACGTGATACTGATGACAAAGATAATGAAGTAATGGAAATCCACAACAGTATTTAGTCAGCCTGTGGGTTCGACTTCAGTCGTACCTGTAGGTGGGAGAGTTTTGGCGCTATTGACAGTTAGCCATGAATTGCTTACTCTTTCCCTGCGCCGATTTGAGATCAGCTTGCGGGCGCATTAAAAATACGGCTAAAGCGAGGGAAGAATACAAAACCCGCTTTAGTTACTCAAAGCGGGTTTTTTTATGCCTGTATTTTGAGTGCTGACTGACATTCTAAATTTGCGGAGTAACGATAATGCATGATGATCAAAATGACTGGGCGGTTGCTACATTAGCAGTGCGCGCCGGGCAGCAACGCACGGCTGAACATGAACACGCCGAACCCATTTTCCCCACGTCTAGCTACGTATTTGATAGTGCAGCACAGGCTGCTGCACGATTCAGTGGTGATGAACCCGGTAATATTTATTCGCGTTTTACCAATCCGACTGTACGCACATTTGAACAGCGTCTTGCGGCAATGGAAGGGGGCGAGTCCTGTGTGGCAACCTCATCCGGTATGGCGGCGATTTTAAGCACCTGCATGGGGCTGTTGCAGAGCGGTGATCACATCGTTTCCTCCAATGCTATTTTTGGCACCAGCGTTATTTTATTTAATAAATTCATGACGCCGTTTGGTGTGCAAACCAGTTATGTACCACTCACCGATCTGGATGCCTGGCGCAAGGCGATAAAACCCAATACGCGGTTGCTGTTTCTGGAAACGCCATCCAACCCCTTAACTGAGGTGGCTGACATTACCGCACTGGCAGCGTTGGCGCATGAACATGATTGCATCCTGGTGGTAGATAATTGCCTGTGTACACCAGCATTGCAACAGCCCTTAAAGTTAGGGGCAGATATCGTCATACATTCGGCGACAAAATATATCGACGGGCAGGGACGTTGTATTGGTGGTGCGGTTGTTGGTAATAAAGAACTGGTTGGCGAAAAGGTGTTTGGCTTCCTACGTACCGCCGGGCCAACCATGAGTCCGTTCAATGCCTGGGTGTTTCTTAAAGGTCTGGAAACCCTGAATATCCGTATGCAGGCACACAGTCGCAGCGCATTATTACTGGCAGAGTTTTTACAACAACATAAAAATGTTGCTGCGGTACACTTCCCCGGTCTGCAAAGCCACCCGCAGTATGAACTGGCCTGTGCGCAGCAAAGTGATTTCGGTGGGGTGTTGTCCTTTGAAGTTAAAGGCGGTAGAGAAGCCGCATGGAAAGTCATTGATGCCACCCGCCTGTTATCTATTACGGCTAATCTCGGTGATGCCAAGAGCACCATCACCCATCCAGCTACTACGACTCACGGTCGCCTGACCGATGAAGAACGCGCGCAGGCGGGGATTACTGACGGTTTGATTCGCATTGCAGTGGGGCTGGAAGATATCGAAGATATCAAAAACGATCTCGCCCGGGGCTTAGCTTAAGCTGGCGTGTTTTGTTGGGCTTCGTCATAAAGATCATGGCCAGCCCAACCTGCATATTGTATCAATATGATTTTTATGGGTAGGTTGGGTTGAATAAAATGATGCCCAACAATGTTAATAAATTTCAGGAAAAAATTGTTTAATGAATATATTTGAAACTATCGCCAATGAATTATCAGCAAAAGTCCAACAGGTAAATGCAGCAGTAACTTTATTAGATGAAGGTGCCACGGTGCCCTTTATCTCGCGTTATCGTAAGGAAGTTACCGGCGGGCTAGATGATACCCAGTTGCGCACCTTAGAAGAACGACTCGGTTATTTACGTGAACTAGAAGAACGCCGCATTGTGGTGCTAAAAAATATTGAAGAGCAGGGCAAACTGACAACTGAGTTAAAACAAAGTCTGTTAATGGCCGATAGTAAAACCCGACTGGAAGATCTCTATGCACCGTTCAAACAAAAGCGGCGCACAAAAGCACAGATTGCCAGAGAAGCGGGACTGGAAGCATTACTTGATAGTTTGCTGGAAAACCCACAACAGCAACCAGAAGCAGTCGCCGAAGAATATCTTAACCCTGACGCAGGCTTTGCCGATGCGGTCAGCGTACTTGACGGTGCGCGGCAAATATTTATGGAACGCGCAGCCGATAATGCTGATTTGGTTGGCGCATTACGTGAATACGTTTGGGCGAAGGGTATTATGACTTCGAACGTAGTTAAGGGGCAGGAACAGGCGGGCAGTAAATTTTCAGATTACTTTGATTTTCGTGAAGCCTTAAAAAAGATACCGTCACACCGCGCACTGGCAATGTTCCGGGGACGAGCCGAAGGCATGTTACGACTGAAACTGATCGTCGAGGGTCAGGATGAGCTGGATGACATTAATGCAATGGGACATTGCGATAATCTTGTTGTTCAGCATTTTGAACTTCGTAATGAACATCGTCCAGCCGATAACTGGCTGCGTGATTGTGCGCGCTGGGCATGGCGGGTAAAAATTTCCATGCAACTGGAAACAGAGTTAAATCTTCGCCTGCGTGAACAGGCCGAAGAAGAGGCGATTCGCGTGTTTGGCGAAAATATGCGGGATTTATTACTGGCCGCACCGGCGGGCGCACGTACAACATTGGGCTTAGATCCCGGCCTACGAACAGGCGTTAAAGTCGTGGTGGTAGATAAAACCGGCAAGTTGTTAGCAGAGGATACGATTTATCCGCATGCACCGAAAAGACAGTGGGACAGATCTATCGACAGCTTGGCAAAATTATGCAAACAACATCAGGTGGAATTGATCAGTATTGGTAATGGCACCGCCTCACGAGAAACGGACAAATTAGCGAAAGAACTGATTAGTAAATATCCTGATTTAAAACTGGCAAGTCTGGTAGTGAGTGAGGCCGGTGCTTCGGTGTATTCGGCTTCGGCGTATGCAGCAAAAGAATTTCCTGATCTGGATGTAACGCTTCGTGGTGCGGTTTCTATCGCTCGACGCTTACAGGATCCGCTAGCGGAGCTGGTAAAAATTGAACCGCGTTCTATTGGTGTTGGCCAATATCAACATGATGTTAATCAGAACAGATTGTCGCGGAAGCTGGATGCGATTGTTGAAGACTGCGTTAACGCCGTCGGCGTTGAAGTAAATACCGCATCGGTGCCTTTGTTGGCTAATGTCGCGGGTTTAAGTGAAGCATTGGCAACTAACATTGTCAGTTATCGAGAACAACACGGCGCATTTAAAAACCGCAAAGAGTTATTAAAGGTTTCGCGCCTCGGCCCTAAAGCATTTGAACAAGCGGCGGGTTTTATGCGCATTGCTAATGGTGATAATCCACTCGATGCCTCAGCCGTGCATCCTGAAACCTACCCTTTAGTAGAGCGTATCTTGAAACAAAGTGATCGTAAGCTTGAACAGGTGATGGGGGATAGTCGCTTTCTTTCTTCCCTTGCCGCTAATGATTTTACCGACCAACAATTTGGTGAGCCTACGGTGCGTGATGTGATCAGTGAGCTGGATAAACCCGGACGTGATCCACGTCCCGAGTTTAAAACGGCCAGTTTTAAAGATGGAATTGAAAAATTAAGTGATCTAAAAGAAGCGATGATACTCGAAGGCGTGGTAACCAATGTCACCAATTTTGGAGCCTTTGTTGATATCGGTGTGCATCAGGATGGACTGGTGCATATTTCTGTTCTCTCCAACAAGTTTATTAAAGATCCCCGAGAAGTAGTGAAGACGGGGGAAGTGGTCAAGGTCAAAGTGTTGGAGGTAGACGCTAAGCGTAAACGTATTGCCCTGACTATGCGCCTTACTGATGAGGTTGCACGCAAACAGAACGAGTCCAATGAGTCGAAAGCAAAACCAGCGCAACATCGGCGCAAAGTTCATGAACATGGCCAGCATAAGGCAAAACATAATCCGAAACAAAAACAACAGCATAATAACGCGCCAGCCTCGGCGATGGCACAGGCCTTTGCAAAACTTAAAGGCTAAAAAAATGCTGATTTATTCCGTTCGTCCTGAGCTTGTCGAAGGACTTACTGCGAATAGCGGAATTAATCAGAGCGTCCCTAAATTTATAGACTCAACACATGTCCATCTTTGATACGCATTGTCATCTGGATAGCATGGAATTTGATCTTGATCGCGATCAGGTGCTGGAGAACTGTCGAAAAAAAAACATAAACTATATTCTTGTCCCGGCTATTGAACGAAGCGGCTGGGATGGTTTGCTTGCCCTTTGTGAACAGGTGACTGGCCTGTATCCCGCACTGGGACTGCATCCGATGTTTATTGAACAACATAGTGAGGCAGATCTAAAACAACTGGAATACTACCTTGCTGAACATCGTCCGATAGCTATTGGTGAAATTGGTTTGGACTTTTATATCGACAAGCCGGACAAAGTTAAGCAACTAAAATATTTTAGCGCCCAACTGGATATTGCCAGTAAAGCAAATTTGCCCGTGTCATTACATATCCGCAAGGCTCATGATCAGGTGTTGTCGTTATTACGCAAACAGCCTGTACGCGGCGGCTTTGCGCATGCATTTAATGGTAGCCTGCAACAGGCACAGCAGTTTATCGAACTGGGGTTTAAGCTTGGTTTTGGTGGCACCTTAACTTATAAAGGATCACATAAAATTCGTGAACTGGCGCGAGCATTACCGCTGGAGTCTATCGTGCTGGAAACCGATGCACCGGACATGAGCGTAGCTGCACACCGAGGTGAACGCAACAGCCCGGAATATATTACTGATTGCCTGAATGTGTTAGCTGAATTGCGGGATGAGGAGCCGCAGTTTATCGCAGAGCAAACCACGGCGAATGCCTTTGACGTATTAGGAATGCAAAACCGTCCTGATTAAATCTAGCTTCTCAACGGTGCTTTGTGATTACCTGATGGAGTAGGTGATATCGAGTTTTCAGTATAGGAAGAGAAGGCGTAGGGTGGGCATTGCCCAGCAAAAACAGATGTCAGACAATAGTCGGTATAATCTAGGGAAGCTCTGATTTATTCCACCGCTCGTGGTGAGCCCTTCGGCTTCGCTCAGGAGAGCCTTGTCGAACCATGAACACCCGAAGCTAATAAAATCAGCGCCTTAGAAATTACACCCTTCGACAAGCTCAGGGTGAACGGAATAACTCAGAGCTTCCCTGGATATACGATCTAGCTGCTTTCCAGATTATCGGTTAAACACTACACCGACATAACAAGCAGAACGATAAAACCAATGACCGCCACCAGTGGTAGCAGCACAGCCTGCCAGTCACCTGCGCCCGCTTTGGGACTATGCTTGAGCATCATTTTTGCTCGAGGGAACAAAAAAAGAATCATTGCGCCCAGTAGCAACGCCGAGCCAATTTTCATCCAGTCCATCGCGTTCTCCTTAATAATATATTTAGAAAAAGAAAAGCCCCGTCACCGGGGCTTTGTCTTGCTTCAAGTTTGTGTAAAGTATTAATCGTCACCGCTCAGTGCGCCCAGAATATGCAGCAGACTGATGAAGATATTATAAATACTTAAATACAGAGACACGGTCGCCAATATATAGTTAGTTTCACCACCATGAATAATGCGGCTGGTATCATATAAAATGAAACCGCTCATAATCATAATAATGACTGACGAAATTGCCAAAGTCATGGCCGGGATTTGCAGGAAGATATTGGCTAATGCTGCAACCAGAATCACCAGCATACCGACGAACAACATGCCGCCCAGGAAGCTGAAGTCACGCCGCGTTGTCAGTGCATAGGCAGACAGCCCCAGGAAAATAACCCCGGTGCCACCCATGGCGGTCATGATTAACTGTGAGCCATTTTCCAGCATCAGATACTGGTTCAGCACACCGCCCAGTCCAAAGCCCATCAAGCCAGTAATAGCGAAAACTACGCCGATGCCTGCACCGGAATTAGCGGTACGTGGCAGCACCAGCCAGATTAGTCCCATCGCGCCTATCACCGATATTAAATAGGTGCCTGGGCCAGATTCGGCCAGGATTGATACTGCCGCCATCGCCGCGCTAAACAGCATGGTCATGGACAGCAATGTGTAGGTATTGCGTAAAACCTTGTTGGTTGCCAGAGCAGAATTTGCTGTTCCTACAACAGTCTGGTTTCTATACATATTTTTCCCCTTGT